>NZ_JBNPXS010000037.1:0-29870 GCF_050433185.1 Desulfitispora alkaliphila | reverse complement strand
GATTATCAAGAGGATGCGTTCCAGGCATTTTGCATCTTTTGGAGTCGGTGAGGTGTATAATATTCCTCGCCTTTTTCTTTTGCTCTTTTAATCTTCTTTTGTTGCTTTCGTTTCTGCTTTATTGTCATTTCTTCATTCCAAAGAATAATCTGCAAGGCTCTTAATAGTTCCTCAAATTTAGGTTGAAGTACGCTTACCACACTCTGTTGAACGATACGGTCTTCAATGGTTGGTTGGTATGTTTTTGTTTTCAACTTCTCTAGTGTCGCTGTAATGTTTTCTGATAATTTCGCTTCATAACTCTTAATTGTTTCTCCATCTATTCCGCCAACACCCTTGTTTGCTTTTACTTGCTCGAAACTTTGGGTTAATTTTCAGTCGAATAGAAGCTGTCCATAAATACTGTGTAGCTTAAATTTCCACTCTTGATTCATTGCTTATCTAATGTTTGGTCATTAGATTACTTCCATACTATGGAAACTCCCCCCCCCCCGGGTTTATAAGCTTTCGACGTTTAAGCTTTTCGCGCACTTTGCTGAATTTTTTATAGAAACTCTGCAGTAAAGGAGATTATGTAAATAGAATTATTTTTTTACTCCATTCTACTAGTAATGAGTTTATACTCCTACTTCGTCATAATTTATACATACGTTAAAACTATTATGGGCAATAATAAAAAAGGAAAAGTAATCACCAGGGAGGTTAAATCAATGCTAACACCTATTTTAGAAGAAATTGAGCAGCGGTTTAAATTTAATAAGTCTAGAAAAGATAGACAACATTTAATAAATGTTCTTGAAGTTGGTTTTATTTGGGATATATTAATCAGTAGATATCAAACAGTAGAAACTACTAAAATTTTTTTAGGATTTGCTAAAGATACCGACCTGAAATTTATTTTGCAACAAGGAGAAAAATTTTTAAATAAAGAGATTGACAGATTAGAACAAGTAGCTGTAGATTTTGGTATTCCCACAGTTAAAAAACCTGCCGAGAATTCTCTAAGTATTTTTGATATTGAAGTTGTGTCAGATGAGTATATTTATACGCATACACTAGCAGGAATTCAATCGTATTTACCTACTCTAGTAACTGCATTTTCCCATTCAACTTCATCAATAATTAGAACGCTTTTTCAAGAGTTTTTAACAGAAGAATTAAAGTTATATGGTAATTTTTTCGAGTACGGAATGATAAAAGGATGGATAAAATCGCCACCAACATATAGAAATTAATGCATTATTTTCTCTGGAACGGTTACCTAGATAATGAAAACTTAATAAAAAAATTTATAATATTGCATATTTTCCATCAAATGCGCCACATCAAATAGATTGCGATAGAGCGTTTTTGACGAGTTAGGGCTCCTCCGTCCTAGGTGATATCCCTCTCTCTCATCGAATGGCATTTCTATTAACACTTTTGATTTACAGCAGGAGTTTTTGATTGTGGAGGCAGCGGCGCAAGTAGGGTTATTTGATGCTATAATGGGTAAACCATTAACCTTAGAAGAATTATCTAACGATTTATCTTGTGACCTGCGAGTTTTATGGACGGTGACAGAAGAACTAATAGCTTTAGACTATCTAGAATATCAGGATAGTAAAGTAAAATTAACAGAAGAGGCTTACGAAAACTGAGAAACCTGCCCCTAAAAAGGATGACCCGGAAGCATTAAAAGCCTTTATTAATGCAATGAGTCATTATCCCCGGGAAACTGCAACTGAAATTGCCAAACACTGTCTAACAGGACTATCGGAAAACCCAAAAGTGCTCGATGTGAGAGGAGGCCCTTTAACATATGCTAATGCCTTTGCTCAACAAGGTGCTGTAGTTACAATTTTAGATTTACCTGAAGTTATCGACATGATGAGGCCTAAGTTAAATCCAAGCCTGTCCATAAGCATGGAAAAAGGTGATTTCACCAAGGGATTGCCGAAAGGACCTTTTGATGTAGTGTACCTGGGTAACATATATCATATCTATGGTGAAAAAGAAAACAGAAAACTATTCTGTGATGCAGCAAGTGAATTGCAAAGTGGTGGGCGGATGATTATTAACGATTTTGTCCGTGGCACCGGGCCAGAATCTGCATTATTTGCATATGAACAATATAAAAAATGGCTTCAAGATGCTGGGTTTTCAGTTCCAATTTTCGATGAAGTTAGTTACAATCAACTAATAATAGCTACGAAGCAATAGCGTCTGATCATTCTTGGGAGGTTGAGACCAAGTTAAACAGGGGTATTCATAGAAAGTAGGAAACCCCTATTTATAATCAGTTGCCCACAACATGGGAATTTGGCTTGATTTCAGTAAGCTCTTGCTCTGAAAAATGATGAATTGTTTTAACCTGATAAGAAAAGATTAGCTCATTTATTAAGTGAGGATTAACTTTGATCTGCTTCACCATAGATATAACTGTAGATAAACCCTATTATTACAAGTGCAACTAGCCAGAAAAGTATCTTTTCCAACTCTTATCCCCTTCTTTCTCTTGTTTTTCTATTCCTAACAGGTTTTGTCCATGGTGCTCCATAAATATATGACTTTTTGGTACTCCTACCTTCTGAGATGAATATATTCCGGTATGACCAGAGACATAATAACTTATCGTGCATGCTAAAAACATATATACACCTGCTTCAGCTCCAAATAGTTCAATCCCCATGATAAAAGAGGCGATTGGAGTATTAGTTGCCGCTGCAAAAACAGCAATTAAGCCTAAGGCTGCTAAAAAGGGAGCCGGTAGACCTAAGAAGCCGGACAGTGCATTCCCCATTGTAGATCCTATTACAAATAGTGGCGTAACTTCGCCGCCTTGAAATCCAGCTCCTAAGGTGATGGTAGTTAAAATAATTTTGTATAAGAAAGCTAGGGGTGTTACTTCACCCTCAAAGGATTCATAGATAAGAGGCAAGCTTAAGCCAATATAATCTCTAGTTCCTAGCAAAAAAACAGCTGTTACTACAATAGTACCACCGACAAAACTTCTAAGCATAGGATTTTTAAAAGTAGTGGCAAACCATGTTTTGCACCAATAAGCCATTTTGCTAAATAACATCCCCGCTAATCCAAAAAGTACTGCAGCCAACAAAATTTTACTAATTAAAATTATTGACATTTCTGGAATATAGTCAACGTAATAGCTACTATGCCCGATGCCCCAAGCCGTTGTAACATAATCTCCTACAAAACTGGCAATAAAGGCTGGAAGTAAAGCATGGTATTTAACTACCCCGAGAAAGGCAACTTCTAAGCTAAAAACAGTACCTGCTAAGGGTGTACCAAAAACTGAGCCAAAGCCTGCACTAATCCCGCAAATTAAAATTATCTTCCTGTCAGTCTCACTTAAGTTAAATTTTTTTCCTACAAATTCAGCTATACTACTCCCCATTTGTACGGCAGTTCCTTCACGACCAGCGGAGCCACCAAAGAGATGGGTCATGATTGTTCCAAATAAGACTAGGGGAGCCATCCGCAGAGGGATTGTCTCTTTCCCTCCTTGAATCTGTTCAATTATTAGGTTGTTGCCCTTTCCAGAATTGCCCCCGTGATAAGAATAAAAGTAGCTTACAATAACCCCTGCCAGGGGCAAAAAGTACAGTAAAAATGGATACGTTATCCTTGTCTCTGTAGCCCATGATAAGCTGGCTAAGAAAATTGCTGACGCCGTACCTGCAAGGGCTCCTACAATACTGGCAATTACCAACCATTTTAAGAAAAATGCTATGGTAGCAAGGTGGAAAGAGGTTTTTAAAATATTGCTCATCTGTGGTCTTATTGGCTTCATAGTCATATTCCCCCTAAAAAAATACAGACTCCTACCAGTTTATCCTGGTAGGAGTCATTAGCTCTTCTTCGCGAGCGCTTAATGGCGAACTCCATCGCCTATTAGTTTACATATAAATATATTATATTAACTAGGTTGTCTTTTCAACTATTTTTTGCACTCTCCTCATTTGCTTGTTTCTAGGACTGGTTAAGGGAAACAGTGTACCAAACTGGGCCACTACTCCATTTGGATTTGCCATTACTGGACCAAGTAAAAGCATTGACAATGCTGGTAGGAACATAGCCAAACCTTGAATATTATTAGTACTTTGCAGATCTAGCAGGAGATAATAATCATCAAAAATAATAAGATAGCCATGGCTATGGAAACTAAAGCTGTATTGGATGTAGTTATTAACTCTTCTGCCCTTTGCTCTGGTACTGATTGATCTTCTATTGCCAAGGAAGTTATGTTAGCCCTTGCTGTTAAATAATTCAAATCTTCCTGACTCAAGTCTGCCTCTTAAATTCGCATTTCTTGCAGAACACTAGTCAATACTCTTTCTAGCTCTACAAATGCTGGTCGCCTTTCAAAACAACCAAAGCAGGGTTGTGAAGTACTGCAGCGATAAACTGAACTTTCTGGGCCATTCCCTTGGATAGCTCTTCAACCTTACTGATTCCTTTAAGACCTGCTAAGAATATTAATATATCAAGAACACGAGCTTCTTTGTATAAACCTCTTTCCTCAGGTAGATATCCTATCTTCACCTTTATTCACTTCAAAAGAAACATTATCTACTACCTTTTTTGGCATTTCGATAGCTGGCAACTTGACTAATAATTTGGCCCATTCCCCCAGCATATGTCTCCTGAGTTGGCTCTTGCATCTCAACATCCCTCATAACCCAGTTTTGCATGATGGTTTGACTGCCAGAGTTTTCAGGACGTTGATAAGGTAAAATGCTCCTATTTTCTCCGCCAACATCTCTCCAGTTAGTTATCTTTCCTGAATATATTCGTTGAAGCTCTTTTGTTATCAAGCTTTCCACAGGGTTTTCCGCATTTGTAAAGAAGACAAAGGCCTCACTTCCTAAAGGAGTCAAAACAAATTTATCGCCTTTTGCTACAATAGCTTCAACATGTGCACTTGAGGGCTCAGCTACAAAAATTATATCAGTCTCTCCATTTATCAGTCTTTCGTAGGCTGTCCCGGTCTTTGAGCACTTAATAATATTAAAGGGATACTCATCGCTGGCAACAAAGGCCGTATATATGTCTTTATCATGATTATTTTTATTCGCTTGGTAATACTCATCCAACCCTTTGTAAACTGGAGAGATGCAGGCTCGTCTAATCTAGCAAGTCCGTTGTCCTCCTTAAAAGGCGCTATTTTTATTAGGTCAAATTTAGTTAAATCACTGCCCACGGTAGACTATCCGTAGCGCAGTTCCACATATCCATAGCTGATTATATCTTTAGTAGTAACCCCTGAGAAAATAATTACAGAAATAGTTACCAAAGCAAATCCCGCTTTAAAATTCTTTGTTGTTTTATCCCTAATCAATTGATTAGATAATGCCTCATGTAAATATAGCCCAGCTAGAAAACCAATGTAGCCCATTAACTCTGCTGCCACGACCATGTAATGCAAGCCTGTAAAAAAAAGCACAAAGCTAAATATCAACAAAAAAGGATTTTTAAAAACATACGGTGCCCACCAACCTGAATTATAGTCTCCACCTGAAAACACTATGGCTACTATGGCAAAAATAAAGGCATAGATAATTGGCACAAGAGGTGTCAAATATCGCACTTTTGCCGATTCAGGCTTATGCTTAAATAGCTTTGAAAAGAGAACGCCCACCATAACTCCTACTATCAGTGAGGCGAAAGCGGCAATTAAAAAAAGGAGAAACCTCTCAGCATCAGTCCCCAGTTCATAGGGAGACAAGATACTTCGAAGAAAACTAGTGCTATTAAGACCTATGTAAGCAATATGGGGATAATTATCATCTGTGCAACTATGGCTGAAACAATATACCTTTTGTTTGATTTCATTTTAATCACCTCGAAAAAAGAAAGAGACCAAAAGGCCTCTTTCCCATTAGTTTTCTAATTCCCCTGGTACTTCTATCATATTCATCATCTGCTCAAAAAACTCTTGCTGAGTAATGGCATCACTCACATCAGGTGTTTGAATTTCTGTACCGAAGTCAAAAAGTTTGTAATCCCCTGCCAGTGACATTTCCATATTAACTGGTCCCTCAGGGTTTATGGTCTCATCCAGTCCAATTTTAAAATTCATATCAAAGACCATGTATTCAGTTAATAAGGTCTCTTTATTGATCATGGTATCTATATAATAATTTATTTCAATACCTTGTATCAACTGCTCAAACATTTGCTGCATTTCCATTATTTCTGCCTCATCAATTTCTGGTTGCTCTTGTATTCCTGCAAACACTTCCATAAAGTTAACTTCACTTAAAAATTCTTCTAAAACCTTTTTGAAAGTTTCACTATCAATATAATTCTTTATTGTATAGTACTCCTGTCCATCAATTACAGCACTTTCACCAAATACATTGATAATGCCAAATTGGCTCATCATTTCTAAAGACTGCTGAGGACTTGCCTGCATTAAGTTTGTTAGGTTATCCATCATAGCCAAATCATTCAGATCCTGCACGACCCATTGGTCAAAGCCTGGCATTTTTTGATAGATTGCATTATCTTTCCATACCATTTCTGTAGTCATACCACCCATACCGATTAGAGCCAATTCTTCTTCAGTCATTCCCATGTCTTGTGGAAATTCCATTGTCTCTTTCATATACATTGTCAATGGATCTTGTTTAATAAACCCTTCTATATATGTAGTCATTTCGGGGATTTCTGGAATTTCATCCGTACCCGGGTCGGTAATTACCATTTTCATGTTAGCATTACCTTCCATTCTGTAGGTGTTAGCTTCTTGCAAAACCCTAGTAGATTCCATCACCAATTCATCAGCTGTCCAATCATCCTTCATTTCACGCCAGGAAACAGTTACCTGATTGTTTGCACCATCCCATGCAACAGTTCCTCCAATACCCTCAAAGTAAGCTCGTAAGGGCACATCCCCTTCTTGCTCAAATGTTAGACCTGGTATTGCCTTTAATTGTGCTGTAGATGCATAACTGACACCATTTTCTAAGATCACATCTGCTTGAAACTCTTTTCCATTAAACACAAAACCCACTTGCTCATCTGCCACAGCTGCTGGCACTAGCAAAGATACTACTAGTAAACCGATTAGCAACATATTGGCTACTTTTTTAGCATTATTCATTTACTTTCCCCCTTTTATATTATTCGCATTAATTATAATCTGCTCCTTCTCTTTTAACCTATAATAGGTCGTTTGAAATAGTGCCATGCCCAAACAACTTGAACTAATTCCCAGCCCTGTTCTCCATTGTAATTCAATTTTTCTGAAGTTTTTTCACCAAGACCTAGAATCAATATACATTTATATTCTTACTTTTGCAATAAAAATCACTCCTATCATTCCCTTTTTTTACTATTTTTAAGTAGTTTATCAATTTCCCTGTACAACTTGGGTAATAATGCCAATGGAGCAAAGACTAAAGCCAGTATAAGTACACTCATTTGCTATTGCAATTTAGGAAATTTGATTGGCAAATCAACACCCAAATAAAAGTTACCTTCCCCTCCTATAGCATCAATTATTAGACGATGCGATGACCTTAAATGTTCCATCATGAACGCGCGCTTTTTCGTCTGATTTCAGTTAACTTTCCCGAAATAAAAGAATATACGCTATATAATCATTACTTTTATATCTTATATTTTCTATGAACCTAAGAAATTTCACGTTATTAAATACACAAAAATCCCCTGTAATTGGAGGGGATTCAAGAACAATGTGAATTAGTGTTAATCTTTTTAATAAAAGCTTTTATCTCATTAGCAATAATATCTGGTTTTTCATTATGAACATAATGTCCACCGTCAAGGTATTTATACTTTCCAACATCAACCTGAAGCACATAGTTCGACAATAATTCTCTCCAATTACACGCTCCTGTAATTTCCTTACCATCTGATATAAGAAAGTACATAGGTGTATGAATAGGAACTTCATTGTCTTTTACCTTTTTGTTATTATCTGACAAATAATCAACCTCACTTAACATATTTCTTGTATAAGTGCTTTTGTAAAACATTGCCAAAAATTGTTCTTTATCTTCATATGACAAGTCTTTAGACTTCATTAAGGAGAAAGTTTCTTCTATTTTAGATATTGGCATAAATCTGGATAAACCTATCCTTGATACTAAATACATGAAATATATTTTAGCTTTTTGCAGTAGCTCAAGAGAATGTTCAACAAAGCCAGGGACCGTTGGATCAAGTCCTATAATTGCTGTAACTTCGTGTGGATATGTTTGTGCCCAATATATCGCTTCTAAACCAGACATCGAATGGGGAACAAGTACATATGGTCCCTTTTCTCCCGAAAGTTCCAAGGCTTTCCTTGTTTCTTCAAGCATGGTATCTAAATCTCTTGGACTCGATGATGTCTCACTCCAACCATATCCTGCTTTTTCTACTACTATAATTCTATATTTATCTATCACTCTCATCCATAAAGGTTTAAAGTCTATAGTTGGACTACAAGTCCCATGTCCTGACATAAATATAAGTGTAATATCACCTTGACCGTCTCCATATACATGGATTTTATTATTGTTCACTTCAACTAACTTTCCTGGTGGTGGATATTCTTTCTCTTCTTTTCGTAGTTGATATTGATGATTTAATGTAGATGCAACTATGAACATTACTGCTATGCTACAAAAAAACAGCAGAATTATTCCAAGTACCTCGAACATTTTCTTCTCCCTCTCCCAAAATATTTTTGAAATAAAAATCCTAACGTTCGCTTTTTTGTCCGCTTCAGTTAACGTTCCCAATGGGCCACGTACTCATCTCCTCGATAACGCCGTTATTAATTTTTAATATTCCAATAAGGTTTATTGATATAGGTTGGAGTATCTGATATTTTTGACATTTTGACAATTCTATTAGTTTCATTATCATAAATATAGAACCCTTCATTTAGTAATACTATTAATTCTAAACCTTTTTTTCTATTTAGAATATATATGTTATCTTTATATCTTTCATATTTTCCTATTTCTGCGTTATAATTAATATTTATGGTATATTCACCTTTCCCTGCTTCTTCTTCTTTAAAAGTATAGTTATATACATCTGGTAGATACTGAGTAGATTGATAAAAACCCTTAATATTTTGTAGTGATGTTCTGTTTAAGTCATAATTGACAGTTACATTGTAATAAAGTGAAGCAAATGCTAAAAGAAGAATTATATTTATACTAATTGATAAATACAAGAGGGTATTTCTGTTTTTAATCATATTTAATAAACTCCTTTAATTTTGCATTATTAAAACAATAGGCATTGACTTTAATACTTACTTTCTTTTTCCAGGATTTGTTGGTTTAATTTGATATCAGCAGTATCAACTAGTTTATTGCCATAGGTTTTAAAATACTCATGTCCCCCATCCTGTGGATTAGGGGGCAATTCCCCTCTATCAATAGCTTCTTGAATCAAGCTGTTTCCTAATCTCATTAGGATTTCAGCTTTAATTTTTTCATGATAAAATACTTTTTCCCAATACTCTTCTTCAGTTACTCCATGAGCTTTTAATATAATAGGAAGTATATCTTCAACATTCCCCTTAAGTTCTTTTTTTTGGGTTGCTACTAATTCCTTTTGTTCTTGCTCAGGTATTGAGATGTTTCTTCTCTTAGCTTCTTGTAGAAGTAATTTTTTTCGTGCTTTTATACGAACAGCTTCCTCTAAAGAAATATCTTGGCTGTTTGGATGCTTAAAAAGCTCTAATATCACTTGTACTTCATCCATAGTTATAATTAAATCTCCATTTACTATTGCAATTGCTTCAGGATGCTGCTTAAAGTCTACTGTACCATCATTACTATTTGTACAACTACTAATAAACAAAGTGGCAGTAATGATTAATAGAATTGTCATGAATGTTTTTATTCTCATTAATATAATCCCTCCACTTATCATTTCTTTGATAGCATCAGAATCCTGATATTCATAGGATGAACATGATCCTCCTACTTTACATACTATCAGATCCAGATCCGAAAACCAATAACACCCCAATAGGCTAGAAAAGTAGTGACAGTCATATTGGCCATAGAAACCAAAAGGGAATAAATCTTTAAGGTAGTACTAACATTCCATCGCAAAGCTCTAACAGCCTGAATCAAACTAGCTAATGAAGCCAAGCCAAATACAAGGGTTAGTAAGAAAATACCTACTGACCATGGGGTTGGCCCACCAAACAGTTCAATAGGATTGTTTGCTGTAATTGTACTAAGTATCAGAAGCACTATTATGCCTACAAAGGTTAAAGCCGGCAGAAGAGGCAGAAGGCGAAGGCTTAGATACTGGTCTTTGTCTGACTTTTTAAATAACCTTAAAGGTACCCAAACCACTGCATATAAAAGGGAGCTTGCCATCAGCACCATAGAGAAGCCAGCTAAGCCCAAGCGAAGCCAATACTGCCAGGGCATTAGAGAACGGTTTACTTATCCTCCCTACTTGCTATAAACAATGTATAACTTTTCTATTACTATCTAAATAAATTCCTTCATATATAAGACGTTAGGAACTATATAAATTGTTCCGCCAAGGTTGTTACATATAATCCATCAACAGCGCCGCACTAACTCCAGTGACTATCCGAAGGCTAATCGGGTTTGTTTATTACTTAGCATTAAGTCTTTCATCTGCATACCTCTTAAACCTCTCTACTTCTTGGCTTCTAGTTCACCCCTAGTTCTAAGGTTTCTTCTTGCCCATTCCACTTTATATTAAAATTCTAAATATAGCTTTCTTTATCTATATTTTCGCTTTCCTCCACCAGTACCAGAAATATAGAAGCCCATATATTCTATATTATAAAGTGCAGTACCAGACCCCTTCTCAAGGGGGCCTTCAAACTCGTATTCACTTTTTTGATATTGTTTTTGCTTTCACCTATGTAATTGAGAATAAAATATGAAGAATTACTATTAATTGTATACTCCCCTTGCCAGTTTTCACTTTCACCAGTTAGGTATAGTGGCGCTACTTCCTCTTTTAAAGTAGCACATCCAAGAGTAATGAAACTTATTAGTAACAGTACCGTTGCAAAAGTAAATTTTTTATTTAACACAAAAATCCCACCAGGCTATTCAAAGTCATTATCAAATATAATGTCACCATGTTCATTTATTGCAACAATGTTTTTTGAAAGACCACTTACACTGTTGGGACTAACTCCCCCCAATGTAGAGTTTTAACTTATTTTCGGAAAATAAGTTAAAAGTGCACTTCTCTAATTAATCTGTTTTCATTTTTGTGCTTTTTATAAACTTCCACTACTCCCTCTACTCTGCCTTCTACATTTATTTTATTATTCGTTGCAGTAATAGAGCCTTGATATGCTACTTTTTCTCCATCTACATCTTTAACAACCACTATTAGAGGTTCATATGCAGGTAATTCTTCTAGAGTGATTTCCTTAAATTCATATGTTAACCGCTTTTCTAGCTCTTGGATTCTATCTTCAAGCTTGCTTATATTATTTTTGTTATCCAGGCCAGTGTTTAGCGACCATAGCAACGCCACTAGTAACAATATCATAAGTATAATAAATACCATAAAATCCTCCCTATATTTTTACACTTGAAATCCCTCGAAAACATTATTGTTGTTGCCTCTCCTGCTGGTCAATTCTGCTGATTTTTTCCTCAATCTTATCCAATCTTTTGGAAGTATTTTTAAAATAACGTATTACTAATATAACAACCCAAACTATTACTCCTATTACTGCAAAATTTATTAAAGTCCAAAATAAAGTCCAAAAATCAATATGCATTCTACTTCACTCCCCACAAAATACTAATGAATTTATCATTTCCTTAAATTCACCTGTCGTTCCCAACATTGTGACTTATAGCAAAGCATTAATAAGTCACCTTTTTCCTTAATTTAAATGGACCCATCCACTCTAACCTTTGAAATTTTAGGTTTTTGTCATAATATTTAGTAGTTACATAAGCTGTTGCAGTTAGTCGTGCAGTGGCCTCTTGCACAATAGTAAACTGGTGAGAAAAAACTATCAGTGCTATTACTGCCAGTAGCAGTATGGAATTTTTTTGTTTTTTGTTGGACTTAAGTATTGCTACAACTGCCATTAAGGGTAACAATACTAGCAGTATAGGTATTACTTGCAATTTCATCACCTCTTCATAAAGCATGGGACTCTATGTTGCACATTAACCATATGCTGCGCCGCATAACGCAACTTTAATAGAAAGGAAATTTTAGTCCTTTATTTTCTACTTTCATTCCTGATAAAGAAGAAGAAATGGCTCCTCTATTCCCAATTCCTCCATAATGGTTTGTATTCTGAATCCTGCAATTAATGCCGTTTGATTTTAATTTATGATATATTGCTTGTGCTTCATATAAGTTTTGGTTGCCCGTAGTTTTATGTAAAATATTTTATAGTTCTTTATTAAACCTTAAATAAAATATTTGCCTCCTGCAATTACTAGATATAGAAAAACTATGTTTCTTTTAAGTTTGTGAAGTTATATGTTTCTCGAGTATACCAAGTAATTCTACAAACTTTCTTTCTTCAACATCCCATCTTAACCTTTTATTCTTTCTCCAAAAAGTTTTTTTGTTAGTAACAATCTCTACTGTGCTTTCATCAATACTTTTATAATACTGGATATCACTCCATTCAATAATATCATTGCTGGTGCTTATCCCTTTTTCTCTGATTTCATTATCTCTAAATATACTAACTATTGCTAATAAACCTATAATACCCCATGGAATAGCAAATAGAACACTTCCTTTAAGTGCAATTTTTCCTGCCATAAGACTAATAGTAATTAAAATCCATGTAACAATAAAAAAATTCCTGTTTACAGTTACAACCTTATACTGAATCTTACCCAATCTTCTTTTCTTTCTGTGTTCCCTATAAATTTCATATATAACTATGCCCAAGCTTAGTAAGATAAAAACATAAACAGCTTCAGTTTCATTTAAATGCATATAATCCCCCTAGTCTTATTAAAAATAATAAACTTATGTCATAGTTCTTTTATTTGGTTTGCTACTATTCCATAAATTTGTAATAAGTAATTATTCCTATACCATAATTATGCAAACAATGTTTTAAATTTATAGTCAGGGAGATGCAATTCATTTAATTCACCAACTTCATCTATTAACTCAGATGCTTGCTTAATAAATTCATTTCTTTTTTCACGATTCGGAGTAAAGCGTCTACTTGTACCGAAATCAATAGATCTTTCAAACCTCTCCTCACTTTATACAATAGTCCTCATTACCTCCAATATACCTAACTTCTCGCTTAACAATTTGAATTCCTTTCCTAATTCATATTCCACCGTTTTTGCCACCTATCCTGCCATTTTGGGGTACTATTTAACCAAAAACCTCCCTGTGATTACAAGGAGGTAATTTTAGTATTGTTTCTCTTTATCAAGATACACTGCATTAATTCTCCATACAAGATGGGCATTTAATATAGCTTTTCAGTTTTAACATGGCCTGACTATATGCTACTTCCTCTGCGTCTGGTAAACTTAAGTTGGCAGTACCAGTAGCCTCGACTCCATTTTTTAAGATTATTAAGCACTTGACGGTGTTTCCATCAATGATATAGCCTTTTCTAAGGATTAAATCCTTCATCTTGAAATACCATCCTTTTTCCAGAATTCAGTCATTACATTAGCACTTCGACATATTTATTGATATTCCTACATTTATTGGAAATTAACTAGCAATATAAGTAAAAACATCTATACTCACATATACTGAGCATAGACTATCCTTTATATTAGGCTATGGCGTTTTTAAGATTCATCATACACCTCTATATAGCTTATTTTGCACAACTGAGAATAAGTTTTTAGATTTGATACAATTAGATATTTTTCAACTATTTTTTCCAAAACCCTTTGTTGGAAATTGTCTAATTTTGTCTTGTTTGCATATTTATCCTCTTCATGCAGATGCTCCCATTTATAGACAAAATGGTAAGGAAAAAAGATGCACTGACAGTATCGTTGGTTTGTCTACATAGCGTCTGTTTTAAAGGGTATAATAACTAGGATTTGGAAGGAGATATCGTACTAGGAGGGTTCTCATGTCTATCTTTTGGCTTATTCAAGCAATAGCATATTGGTCTTTAGTCGTTTTTTTAATGCCGTATAGTTACATTAGAAGGTTTTTGCCTTTTGCTTTTTTAGGTGGGTTTATTTACACATGGTTAGTACAGTACACAGCTGTAAATATACTCAATTTTTGGCAATTCCCTTCGGATATATTTATGGTTTTTGGAATACCCTTTTTCTTTGTTTTTAGTTGGTTTGGAGTGACTTTGTTATATGGCTATATTCTATATAGGTACCCTAAAGACCAACTTTGGGTTATTTTATTTTTCGTAGCTTGGGCAACAATAAACAACTATTTATCTATAGCTGTTAATCAAATTGTATTTGTCTCTTGGAGCGTTACTCAAACACTTATGGTTGCTATATTTTCCCATGTGATATTGTTGTATGTATTTAAAGTGATGCACAATGTGGATGAACTTGGGGCTAAGGACGATATCCTTGATTTTTCTCTTGCGGTTTTAAAGAATAAGAGGTAGTATTCTGCATCTAATCACAAAGAGAGTACAAAACTGATATTTTTGGCTTTTGGGACGCAATTTATCGCAATTATCCAATTCAGTGGAGAGAAATTGAGGATAACTGGGAAGAAGTTAACGCCAAACTTAGGCGAAGCGGTATCACTAGGACTCCTATAACACCAAATTGAAGGACGGTTATTGCAAATAATTATGATATTAGGAATTCTTGTAGTACCATTTTGCTCAGTTTCCTCGTTCCCTTCACTCTCAGTACTCTCAAACAACTCAATCCTGGTAGCAACTGGGGAAGTACTTTTACTTGTAAGCATCCCTGTTAAATCAAAAAGAGAGTCACACTTACTGTTGTACCAATGGCATCTTTATCCATGGCTAAGTCGCGTATTGCATCAGCAGGTACAATTTCTAGATTGTGAGTAGCGTTTAATACATCTATGGCCTCACCCTCAGCTATCAACACTGCTGGTTAAGCCTCAATTCATGATCTCTAACGAAAAAATCCAGAAGGGGTAATATTCCTTCTCGTGCTGCCTCCTCACCAATAACTATTATTTCATTATATTGCCAGAACAGCGTTCTGCCTGATTGCTTTACAAAATTGCGGGCGGCGTCAAAGAGTGTTTCGCCAGTGCTCGTAACTACCCAAACTGCATTTTCAGAACCATCTCCTCCTATCCCCGCAGCAGGAACACCTTTCTTTATAGGTTGTAGCACCTGGATAGTGACTTTTACTGTACCCTCTTCTCCTTTATCTATGCCAGTTCCCATAACTAAGGCCCGCTCACTGAGTTCAACTCTGTTCCAGCATCCCGTGATAAATATAAGGGTTATTAGCAGAACTAGTATGATATGTTTTTTTCTGTTCATGATAGTAATCACCCTTTGTTAGATTCAGTCTTTAGAGGGATCTGGCCTTACGATCCTGATAAAGCTAGCAAAGTAAGGCCTTGAGTAATAGTCCTCGCTGGCCATCAAACTCTCTACAAAGATATTGGGTACAGAAAGAACAGTGGGCGTACCATCCACAAAGATGGCCACTCTCCCTTCTAGGATTTTTGCGGCTAAGGTATCAGGTTTTTCTGTATTTCCTATAGTGGGGAAGGGAGAGAAAGGGGCATCTTCAATAAACTCTTCTATGTAACCAGACTCCAAGATTGCATCTATCTCTATTCGCTCAAGTCTTGTTTTGACTTCGTCCACCACTTGTTCATTAGCAATACCCTTCATGTAAGCAATACAAACTTTAGTTTTGGTTCGCTGTCCTAGGGTTAGTTGTTCTAGCTTTAAGTCTGAGTTCTTTATTTTTCTTCTTAAGAGGGAAGTATTGACCTAAAGTGTTGCTCCATAGTATCTACTTCCTTAATAGCAGCAAAGGCAAGTACCGATTTTTTAATATATTCATAGCTAGAAAAAGAATCTGGTTTTAATTTTTTAGCATAAATCATTAATGGATTAAGGATGTTATCATTTATGAGGTTCTCCTGAACTAAGCCGTCAACAAAGACAATAAAGGCACTTACCTTTTGATCCTCCCCAATAACAAAATCTCTGATGACCACATCATAATTATCGGAAAAAATCGTCTTTATTATTGCAAGGTTATTAGGAAGAAGAGGCCGAAACCGTCTGCACAATATTTTGGGAGAAGAAGAATGGAAGGAAATTCTGGCTTCTTACGCAGACAACACCGGTGGGGAGCATTTTGTATTAGATACGGATCATTACATTTTAAAACCAGTGCTAAGCATTGCTTCCATATCCCAATGTGGTCTTTGCGACTAAAGGCAACTGGGGTAGCGGAGAAAGTATCCCCTTAAGAGATAGATTAGAGAAATTCAAATCATATGCTTACGAATAAATTCTAGCCATTCTCTAGCAGCAAAGGATAGATATTTATCCTTTTTCCAAATAATTGATAGCTCTAGAAATATTTCTGGTTGTTTAAACGGGATAGCTTTAACCTTAGTTGGGTCTAATTCATTGCATATTATCTCCGGTAGCAATGTTATACCTAGTCTATTAGCCACCATCTCAACCATAAAGTCTCTTTGTGAACTTTCACAAATGTTCTTAGGATAAAAACCATACTCTAAACACTTTTCCATAATGCGATCATGAAGAGAAAAGTCCTCTCTATATAAAACAAAATACTCATCCTGAAAATCATTAAAGACTACTTTTTCTTTATTAGCAAGTTTATGGTTAGGGTTTACAACTAGCATTAGGGGGTCTTTCAGAAGAGAAATTTGCTCAAAAGTGTCTTTTTTTGTAGGTAGACTGCACACAATGCCCACATCTAAAGTCCCCTCCTCTACACCTATCTCAATCATTTTTGTCCCTGCCTCTGTCAGTTTTATTTCAACCAGTGGGTACACTTCTTTAAATTGCCCAATTATTTTAGGAAAAAAGCTGGCACCTATAATTGGCGGCAATCCTATTTTAATAGCTCCCTTTTTTAACTGAATAACATCAGCTAACTCTAAAGTCAAATTTTGAAACGATTCTAAAATATACTGAGCCTGCCCCAATAAGGCTTTCCCTGCATCCGTTAATTGAAGTTGCTTTGATGATCGATAAAATAGAGGCACTCCTAGCTCATCTTCTAATGATTTAATCATCTTACTAATAGATGGCTGACTAACGTGGAGATTGTAGGATGCTTTAGTGAAACTTAGATTTTTAGCAACCTCTACAAAATATTCTAAATGTCTTATATCCATTGGATTTACCTCCCTTTTAAGTCTATAACTTTAAGGCATAATGCTTATGTTAAATATGTATTTTATTTATAGTCTAACTGATGCTATTATTAATTACAAGAACTAACATTTAAGGTTCAAAAAGAAGGGAGATGTTTTATATGAAATCAAAAATCTTTATTACTGGTAAAATACCTGAACTAGCTTTACATTTACTTAGGGATAGGTTTGATGTGACCATGTCTGAGAACTCCGAACCTCTATCAAAAGAGGAGATAATTGCCCACGCATCAAATATGGATGCTTTACTACCTATTCTATCTGATTCTATTGATGAAGATATTATTGCTGCTTGTCCTAAGCTAAAAATAATTGCCAATTACGGTGCAGGTTATAATAATATTGATGTAGCATCAGCTTCACAAAGGAAAATCCCTGTTACCAATACTCCTGTTGTATCTACCAATGCAACAGCAGAGCTAACCATAGGGCTAATTATAGCCATTGCCCGAAGAGTTGTTGAAGGTGACCAACTCACCAGAAGTGGTAAGTTTACTGGTTGGGCACCACTGTTTCATTTAGGGGTAGAGCTAACTGGAAAAAAATTAGGTATTATTGGATTGGGAAACATAGGCAGAGAGGTAGCTAAGCGGGCAGCTGCATTTGACATGGAAATATTTTATTACAACCGTACTAGACTAGCTAAGGAGTTGGAAGAAGAGCTAGGTGTGACATACTTGCCCTTTGAAGAATTGCTTTCTACAGTTGATTTCGTAAGCTTAAACCTGAGTTACCACCCATCTATGAAACATATGATAAGCAAAAAAGAACTGGAAATCATGAAATCTAGCGCTTATTTAATAAATGTTGCTCGCGGGCCTTTAGTAGATGAGTTGGCTTTATTGGAAGCCTTAGAGAACAATACTATAGCAGGAGCAGCCTTAGATGTCTTTGAGTTTGAACCTAAAATCACTAAAGGATTAGAGAAGTTAAGTAATATAATTCTCACTCCACACATTGGCAACGCCACTGTTGAGGCTAGAGAAGCTATGGCCAAAATAGCTGCAGATAATATTATTGCTGCATTAGATGGGCTTACCCCACCTACCTGCATTAACCCTGAAATCTACGAAGCATGAATATGAACGGTAAAACCCACGCTCTATCTATGAACTTAAAGCGTGGGTTCTTCATGACTAGTGTCATCTCGTAATCTGTTTCTGAATTATCATCTCTATTTTAATTTTTATCCTTAACCATCCTATAGGGCAACTCATATCTGAAAATAAGTACTGTTCGAGTAGTATCGGCTATCACCTGTCCCCTACACCACATTATAACCTACTACTGCTGACATATATTCTCACATCAGTGAAAGAGAAATAAGGCAGGCATGGATAATTGTTTTCTAAACATGCCTTCATCTTAATTAACTACATCTTTTAGATCACCTAAAGAATATACCCCAACGAAAATAATAATCCATAAATAAATTCCAGTTTTGCTGTTCCCGCTAGAGTTTCATTTAATGATGAGCCTTTTTTGATAAAAATATCTTTGATCAAAGGGATAGCAAATGGTATTGATAACCATGATAACATAATCCAAGTTGATCCATAACCAGTAGCCCATATTAATACAGGTACTAAGTAAGATACTCCAAGCAACAACAAGTACTCAGCTTGGGTTCCTTTTACTCCTAAATGCACCGCTAATGTTTTCTTGCCAGTCTTTTTGTCCGTTTCTAGATCACGAAGGTTATTTACCACCAAGATAGCTGTAGCTAATAAACCTACAGGCAATGCGGCCAAAATGCTTGCTCCACTAACTTCTCCGGCTTGAACATAATATGTTCCGCAAACCGCTACTAAACCAAAAAATATGAAAACAAACACATCACCCAGTCCATTATATCCCAATGGGTAAGGACCACCCGTGTAAGCGATAGCACATATAATTGAAAGAATACCAATAACTAAAATAGGCCATCCACCCACTGCGATTAAATAAATTCCTATTAAAAGAGCCAAACCAAATACAAGACACATACCTACAGTCACTTGCCTCGGCGTTAACAAACCCGCCTGAGTAACCCTTAAAGGCCCAGTCCTCTCCGCTGTATCGGTGCCTTTTTTGAAATCGAAGACATCATTTGCTAAATTAGCACCTATTTGAATTAGTAGTGCACCTAGTAGCGCCGCTAAAGCTGGTCCAAAGTTAAAAGCCATATCACCAATTGCAATAGCCGTACCTACAATAACAGGAACCGCTGCTGCTGGAAGGGTTTTAGGGCGAATGGCCAGCAACCATATCTTAAATTTTGTCATTTTTATTTTTCACCTCTTCAATTGTGTATGTTTTGCTTAAACCCTATTCTATTTTACGGTATTGACTTTGTTAAAACAACCATATAATATTTATATAGCATTATCTGTTCATATATTTTTTTGGGGGAGGAACAAACGATGAAAGGTCATGTCAAATTTCTAGTATTGATTTTAATAGTTGTTTCATTATTAGTTACAGGTTGTAGTACAGAAGATGAAACTGAGATGCAAACTCTGAGGATAGGGTCACTACCTATAGAGGATATCTTACCTATTGTAGTAGCTGAAAAGATGGGATTTTTTGAACAAGAAAATATAAGTGTAGAATTAATCCCCTTTCAAAGTGCCGTGGAAGCTGAAAGCGCCATGCAGTCAGGTCGACTTGATGGCATGGTCACAGATATGATTGTTGCTATTTTATTAATAAATTCAGGTTTAGAAACAAAAATAACTTCTATTACATTAGGTACTACGCCAGAAGAAGGGCGTTTTGCAATTTTGGCAGCACCGGGCACCGATTTTGAAACTTTGTCAGATTTAAAAGGTAAACAAGTGGGAATTTCCTATAACTCCATTATTGAATATGTAACTGATGGACTCTTGGAAGAAGCAGGCTTTGACACATCCTATGTGGACAAGGTATCTGTTCCTAGAATCCCTATTCGCATGGAGATGCTATTAAACAATCAAATTGATGCTATTACCGTACCTGATCCACTTGTTACTTTTGCCGAAAGTCAAGGAGCAACAGTAGTTGCCGATGATACTACTATCGAAAAAAATCTGTCTCAAGCAGTAATTACTCTAACAGAAGATGCCATTGGTGAAAAACATGAGGCTATTCAAGGATTTTATCGGGCTTACACTAAAGCCGTGACTGAATTGAACTCTAATCCTGAGGAGTTTAGAAATGTTTTTGTAGAAAATGTTAACATACCTGAACCAGTGGCAGATATCTATAATATTCAACAATATCCCGAACCTGAACTGCCTACAGAAAAT
Organism: Desulfitispora alkaliphila; assembly: GCF_050433185.1. Taxonomy (NCBI): domain Bacteria; kingdom Bacillati; phylum Bacillota; class Desulfitisporia; order Desulfitisporales; family Desulfitisporaceae; genus Desulfitispora; species Desulfitispora alkaliphila. The sequence goes on along the minus strand of NZ_JBNPXS010000037.1, from coordinate 9,255 downwards.
GACATTAACAATGTCCTCAATTGGTTGACTGAAAAAGATTTATTGGATGGAGAGTTAAGTTATGAACAACTGGTAGACAACAGCATCTATTAAAGCTACCCATAAAAAAGAAAACTGGCATTAGTCTAAGCGCCAGTTTTCTTTTTTTGTACTATGTTGGAGCTGGTTTACGATTATCTCCTAAATCTGCCCTGATAACAGAGAGCCTTGATTTTTAGTTATAACTGGTCGGAGCGACCGGATTTGAACCAATCACCTTTTCCCTAAAACCCATGTGTAACAAGGGTTAGAAGACTTTTTATGTAGAGTTAAACTGCTTGAAATTTATCCTAATTTGAGGTTTTTTAATCGTAGTTGCTGTCAAATTGCTGTCAAAATACCTTTTTAACTTCTTCATGAGAAACAACATTTCTATCTTCTACAGCTATTAAAGATACATCTAGCTTCTTTTTACATACATTTGATGCACAATATCATCCCAAGTAGCTATGCCTGGTGCTTATGTTTCGTCTCTTCCTATCCAATAGTTTGGCTTTCGATGCTCTTCCTTAAATATCTCTTCCATCGGTACACCTTCTAATTTTCCTTCTCGATACGCTGCAAGTCTCTTTTCTGCTTCCATGACCCATAGTTCATCTAGTTTCTTATCCGTCTCATCTATACTTTTTATTAAACCTTCTACCACCATAAACCTTTCTTCGGGTTTAAGCTTTAGTGCTTGTTTTAAGATTTCCTCAGCGCCCATGACAAGTCACCTCAAAAAAAAACAGTTTATTTACTACGTTAATTATAACATATAGCGAGTAAGGTTTTAGCTTCCATGCTTTGTATTTATTACATCATACCTGGCTTGACATTTCCTACTGTAACATCTAGGCCACCAATTCACCAGAGTAAGTGATACCAAGGGTTTCAGTGTTTTTGCACTGTAACATAATTAACGGAAAATCACCCTTTTTACATGATTGCGTGGTCAAAATGTGGTCACGGTGTGGTATGAATATTCCGAAGGCGAATATGGCATCACAGCAATACCGTTCACAGATGAATTAAACAACTTACAATGTTCCTGCGAAAGGTAATCAAAGTTTCACAGTCTTCAGAGTAGATCACTGAAGTTTCGATTATAGATTTTTTCTACCTCATTTACTTTTAATGGTTTGCTGAAAAAATAACCTTGCGCATAATTGCATCCCGTATCTTTAAACCACTTACACTGCTCCTTTGTTTCAATACCCTCTGCAACTACCTGTAAATTTAAGCTATTGGCTAAATTTATTATTGCATTAATAACTTTCCTACTAGTCGGATCTTTATATTTATCGCATAAAGACTTGTCTAGTTTTATCATATCAATCGGTAAGTAAGTTAGGTAGTTTAAAGATGAATAAGCCTTTCCAAAATCATCTAGCAATATTTTTACTCCAATTTGTTTTAATTGATTTAGAAAAGAAATTATTTCTTCTTCGTTCTCAATTAGCAGGTTTTCAGTAATTTCAATTTCAATATAAGTTGGATCAATGTTTGCTTCACAGATTAGATTATAGAGAAACTGAACATACCCTGTATCATATAGCTGTTTAGCTGAAAAGTTAATCGAAACGCTTTTTGGCTCTAGCCCCATGTCATTCCACATTTTCATCTGATAAACAGCTTCACGAGTGACCCAGCGACTGATTTCAATTATGGAACCAGTTTCTTCAGCAATAGGAATAAACTTATCTGGTGAAATCGAGTTGTTTTTAAACCTCAAAAGCCCTTCAAAGCCACTAATATCTAAAATATCAAAAGTAACTTTCGGCTGATAGAATAATTCAAAATTATCTTCTAGCAAGGCATTTTGCAAACATTGTTTTATTTGATTTTTCTCCTGTAATCTAAGAGCCATAACGTTATTATAAAAATTGAAACTATTCTTGGATTCTGTTTTAGCATTATACATTGCCATATCAGCAAAGGCAATTAAGTTGTTAGCATCATTGCTGTCTTGGGGATATTTTGAGATACCGATACTAAACTTGATATAAATTTCATCTTTGTCACTTATAGAGTGATTATCAAACTGGTCAAAAATTGTATTTACGAAAGCTGTAATGTCAATATTATCTAATTTTGTTATTAGTATTAAAAATTCATCACCACCAACGCGATATATATATATATCCTTAGTAATTAATTTTTTAAATATATTAGAGACATTTACGAGAACTTGATCACCATATATATGGCCAAAAGTGTCATTAATATCTTTAAAGTTGTCTAAATCCAACATCATAACAGCTCCATGCTGTTGGTTTTCAAGTTCTATTTTCAACCTTTCCATCAAGACCCTACGGTTAGGCAAATCGGTCAAATGATCATGGTAAGCTGCATGTTCAATTCTTCCTAGCAGAGAGTTAATTGTTGTGTACAATCCTTCGAATGTATCGTCTGGAGGAACTATCAATCTATTATTAGATGCATAGTTACCATCTAGGTTACTGATTTGTTTGTCTAATTTAGTAATTGGTTGAACCACATTAATCCTTTGCACCCAGCAAAACATGAAAAAAAGAAAAATACTAATTATACTAAAAGCAATCCCTTTCCAGAATAGACTAGTATGTATATTTTTTAAACTAAGACCAACTGCTACTACACCTTGAATTTCCCCATCTAACATAACTGGTGTAGCTATTTCAAGAACATCAGAATCTATTTTTTCATAGTACCATTGTATCGCTGATTGTTCGCCCCCTAGAGCTGCTCTGTACTCCAAGTCATCTTGATAATTCGTCCCAATTTCTTCTTTGTCTGAGTCAGCAATTGCAATTAGGTTTTTATCTATATATAATGCATAATGAATATTATCTTTCTAGGCACTTTCTTCCACAATATTTTGAAAACTGTGCTTTTGTGTTAGTCGATACACCTCTTCAGCTCGAATTCCAGCCTGAACAAAGTAGTCTTCATCATTCCGAATATAAACAAATAAAAAGTATTCATCTGTTTCGACCGACTGTCGAATTCCTTCAACATATTTAGCTTTTCCGCTCTCCATAAATTGATCAATTGGGTCTCCAGGAGTGGAGTGCCAACCGATATATTCACCGGTAGCTGAATAAAGTATTTCACCGTAGTTGTTATACCAAAAAATCTCATCTATGCCCACTTTCTCAGCTATATCAGCTAGTATTTCATTATTCAATTCGGACTCATGGCCAAGTGTCATATTAGCAGCAATAAAGCTTCTCTCTTCAAGCATTTCTTGGATCACATTCATTTGCTCTACATGGCTTTCTATTTTCTTAGATAGCAACGAAACATAATTGAAGCCGTCTTGTTCTAGCTGTGACAGTAAGATCTGTTTACTTATACTATAACTTATAAAACCAGCTAAAGTAATGGCAGCAAGTATTATAATAGCAGGCAAATAAATTAACTTACGCCTCTTTGCTATGTTAATTATATCAGTCACTAGTTAACCTCCATAAAACACATAATAGGTCTGCGGGAGCTTGTCTTGAACATAAGCAATTTTTATTTTTTTTACTACACTCAATTCTCACAGGATCCCTAGGACTTTCCTCCTGTATATTCTTTATAAAGAAACAAATTCCTTTGAAATAAATCTAAAATATGTGTTTTTTCGTATAAAATAGCAATATTTTATACATTTCTTCTCCAGTCATTCCTAATATAATCCTGAATCCGTGATGTATCATCAAAGAAAAAGAATATGAGAGGTATTGCGCCCTCTGGTAGCGAATTTACAAGATAATGTTAGGGGAAAAGTGATTTTGACCATATCGAGCCTTTTCGCAAAGATGATGTGTTTTCTCTATGCATGCTTGTTCTTTTACTATTGCTTTAAAGTTAGGGGAGGCCTTTTCATCAACCAGTCGGATAAGCCTTAAAAATGGTTCAGTTTTTCCATTATGGGGTGTAGCTGTTAATAGTAAAAGGTTAGGACATCGATTTGGTGGGGAAGGGGTATAATACCACTTGAAAGATTGGACAAAATTCCTGTGGCAACTTCATTTTTAATTTTCGAAAGTAACGTTATGTACCGGAGATAATTAACATCTAAGCTATGTCCAGCAGCAGTTGTACTAACTTGCTCTGCCGATATCTTATAGATAGACTCATCTGAAGGGTTATAGACTTTATATGAAACAAAACCCCAAACCTCAGATCTATCTAGAATTTTAGCTCTTTCATTTTTAACCGTATCAAAAACTAAGTCACCGATGTTGTACATAACCGTTCCCCCATTTATATCCTTTATTTATCTTGCTTATCACCTGAGTTTCTAGGCAATTCCCCTACTGTATCTACTAATTTCTTTTCCTCTCTTTTAACCCGTCTCTCCAACTTTTTTATATCTTCTGCTGGCGGAAGTTTTTCTGGTTTAATACCACGTTTACCAAGCATATTACGAACACTTTCGTTATTTTGGATATGTTCACCAGTAATCATCTCCTCACCATGCATGTCTGCTTCCGTTACATTGTGGTTTGTCATCTCAGTTGCAAGGTCCTTTGCTGCAATTGTTAAAGTTGGTAAAAAGTCAGCTAAAGGACGATTATCTTTTACACCATATTGAGACTTCATCTTTGATGTATTCATCCCACCAAATAAAGCTGCATCACCCTTTGAACGTATACGCCCAAAGCCTGCATCATCTACGCCTCTTTCATAAATGTTTTTAGATAACTGTTTTTCTGCTTCTTTTAATCTATCTCTAGCTTCCATTCTTGCTATTAATTTCATTCTGTCTTCTATTAACTCTTGTTTCCTTGTTTTAAGTGCAAAATAGCTCTGAGCAAATGCTATTTCCTCTTTTCTTGGGTCACCGTTTTGAGCAATAAGATAGCATGCATAGCGAGTAAGCATAAAATCATCAATTTTTCTTTCGGCACCACTACCTATAGTGACCATTTTCGTGACGCCACGAAAATGGTTAGAAACTTCTATTCCAGCGCTTTTGCAGGAATCCATTGCTCTTTTTATTGCTACTAAAAAATTCTCCCATCTTGCATATCCTAAATGTTCCTGTAGATCACGGGCAAACCAGTATTCTATATTATTATCTGGTTCCACATGTGCTATTTTATCAAATTTTTTTCTTAAATAAATTAAATCCTCCTTCATACTCTCCCCCTCAAATCCTTTCATACTCTCCTTCAAGCTCTTTCCAGTAAATAGTTAAGTCTCCTTGATTTCTTTTGAAGAACCGGTGCCATTTTTGGTCTTTTGTATCTCCATTGACGGACTGGAAGCTTTCCCTATAGTGGCTGATTAGTCTTGTGGCTATGGGCTTTCCTTTGCCGATATAAATAATATCATCCGATGAGTCTTTGTAGATGAGACTTTTGCAAATTAATTAACCCTTGATATATAAGGTTTTCAATAGCATAAAAAAGGACTTCACCCCAATGTGGAGAAATTTTCAAGTGACAAAACAAGAAAACCCACAAGGAGGGAAGTCACTTTGTATATTCTCCAAGAAGTTCTATTTTCCTTTGAAGAATTATTTGAAATTGAATCAAAAGAGCGTTTACCTATATTTTTTAGTGTCCTGGACTTGCGCCTTTATGCAAAACAGCTAATGTCGGCATCACCCCAAGGAGCAGATGGCTTCAATCGCCAAGCAATTTTAAGAGCTCTTTTAATTGCTCCTTTTGAAGGCATAACAACATTTACAGCACTACATCGAAGATTGCGAGACGACATCCGCTTTCGTTATCAATGTGGTTTTGATATCTCAAAGGGTGCTCCATCAGTTTCTACCCTTAGCCGTTCTAATACCTTTAAGCTTTAAATAGTTTTCAAGGACAAGATTTGCCCTCTCTTTTTTAGACAACTCCCTTTCCAAATCTTCTATTACATAGCTACCATTTTTGTAGTCTATGTTATCGTAATCAGTTATATCGCGAATGCCATAATACTTAAATGGCACTAATAGATCTCGGTTGATAGCGTCCTTAAGATAAATTTCATAAATTACATTGTCGTCACATAGAGCAAACAAGTCACGATTATCCATTCTATAAGGTGTCGCAGTTTAAGCCAAGCAAAAAATCAGGTTTAAAGTATTCTAGCACTTTTATATAGCTATCCGCAGCTGCATGATGAAACTCATCTATTATTATATAGTCAAACTGGTCTCGTGAAAAACTCTTTATATTTTGATTTCTGGCCAGTGTTTGAATTGTAGCAAAGCAAATTTGGCCATCTTCCTTCCTGCTTCCCATAAAAAAACCTGTTTTATCTCCAGGCCTCACAGTCTTAAATGCTTCTTCAGCCTGTAATAATATTTCTTCTCGATGTGCAACAAATAGTACTTTCTCAAAGTCGATTGAATCAAAGGCTGCTAAATATGTTTTTCCCACTCCAGTAGCAGCTACAATCATGCCTTTCTTTACTCCTTCTTCGCGAGCTTTTTTTAATTCATAAAGTGCTTCTAATTGGGCACCTCGTGGATGTACTTCTAGTTCAACATCATCTTTCTGCTTTATATCTTCTATTATTACAAAGCTCGATTTCTTCCAGGTTGATGCGTACTTCTTTAATACTTCTGGGGTGATTGGTATTGCGTGATTATTAAAGAGAGTATCAAATGTGTTAGAGAATTTTTGATAATCTTCTTGATGACTGTGCTTATTAATTTTGTAGTTCCACTCAATTCCACTGATTAAAGCTGATTTAGATACATTAGATGACCCTACAAAAATTTCTCCGTCCTCACCGTAATCAAATATATAGGCTTTAGGATGAAATGAACGAGTTTTATCATCAAAAAACCTGATATCCACATTATCATTTAAAATATCTAATAGGTAGTAGATGGCAGAGGGTTCTGTTACAGACATATAGCTTCCAGTCAAAATTTTAAGTTCTACTCCATTTTGAATTGCTTCTCTCAACTGAGGACCTAAAAGCTTAACACCTGATTCCATTAAAAACGCCACATTAAACCTAATCTTTTCCGACCTATTAATTGCTTGGGTTAAATGATTGATCAAAAATTCATCATTACCTACAATAGCATTAGACATAGCTACACCTCATTAATATAAATCAAAACCATATATTTGTATTTTCTCTGATTATAAAGTATTTCCTGCTTCTTATTCTTTATTTTACTTACTAGCACTTTTAATTATCCTATTCATCTCCTCCACATCACAGTCACTCTGCCTAGCTATAACCACTGTGAGCATTGTGATGGATTTTTGCAGGTCCTTAATCACTGGCTCCAGTCTTATCAGCAAGTAGCCGGCTGTGACCATAGGGAAGCCGTAGTTAGAAGCCATAATGAAGAATTCTTCCATGGATCCTCCCTCCCTTTCAGCTGGTTTTGTGTATAATAAAAGAGCGCAGTTATGCCACGCCCTTTATGTTTACAACTGTTATTCCATTAAATCCAGTCTACTATGTAAGCTCAACTGGAAGTACTGCGCGTTCTACTACAGCTATCAAGTTAATTCTTTTCCTTTATGCCCTACCCCTCGTGCTAAGTGGTATAAGATAAATTGATTAAAACTTACATTTTCCTCTTTTGCTTTTTGCGATAAATCCCTATGAAGGGATTTGGGCATGCGTAACCTTAACTGGCCTGAATAAACTTCAGAATCAGGCTCCGGCACTGCTCTGTTTATCTCTAAGTTAGTTTCAATCCACGAAGCTTTTGCTTCATTTAAATTTTTCACAGCTTCCTCTATAGTTTCACCATCCGCCATACAGCCAGGCAATAAAGGTATTTCTGCAAACCAACCTCCACCCTCTTCAGGCAACAGCTTTCTTAATTTAATTTCATACTCTAAATTCATAAAATAATTCATGTCTTTTTTCACTATTCTTCACCCCTTTCAAGCTTTTCAATGGCTAGTAAGGCTTTCTTTACATAAACCGCCTTAACTAGCAACCAATGGGTATCTTTCGTTGGATTTCAGCAGTTTGAAACAGTGTGCGCTTCCTACCCCAGGTCTTAAAACTGGTTTTTATGAGGAGTAGGACTATGAAAAAAACAGCCTTTGCCTCAATTTTTGCCAACGAGTTGGATGCGTATCTGTATAACAGAGTTTCTTCAGGCTTTAAAGAAAAAACTTTGTGTATCATTTAAAAAATTTTGACCGGTTCTGCCTGAAGCATGCCCTGACAGAGCACTCTTTTACACGAGCTCATGCTGATGAGTGGATCAAAAGGCAGAACAACGAAGCTAGCACCACACATTACGCAAGGATCAATGCCATCAAACAGTTTCTCATCTACCTTTCCAAAAAAGGATTCGATGTTTTTGTCACCCGGGACATCGCTTTTAAGCAGACTTCTTTTAAGCCTCACATTTATACAGAGGATGAAATTCTAAGATATTTTGAGGCTGTGGATACATTTGACTCTTCAATGAACAAAAAGAATCGGATTCAATACCCACTACTCTTCCGTCTGCTGTATTGTTGTGGGACCCGCATCAATGAAACCTTAGGCATTCGAAAACAGGATGTGGATCTTGATGCAGGAATCATCAAATTGTTTGAAACGAAAAACAGCTGTGAGCGGTATATTGTTCTCGGCGACGACTTATCCGCCTTAATTAGGCAGTTTGCATCCCGATGTTTCTATCTATTAAATGAGGAAGACTACATTTTTACATCCGCTAATGGTGGTCGTTTAAGCGGCAAAAGCATTTATGAGCATCACCGCCTGTTCCTTAAAAAAGCTGGCATTCCATATATAGGAGGCTCTTTGGGGCCAAGAATCCAAGACTGGCGGCACACATTTTCGGTGAATTCCTTTAAACAAATGGCGGATGCTGGAACAGATCTGTACGTCGCACTTCCCATTCTATCTACCTATTTAGGACACAAAACCATTTATGCCACTGAGCGGTATTTGCGCTTGACCATGAGCATCTTTCCGGATATTGAAAAGAAGTTTAAGAAAAAGATGGAGGCGGTGTTTGGGGAGGCACATCATGAAAACGACTAGATTTGCCCGCTATCTGAACAAGTTCTTCACCGTGCATTTACCTAACACCAATGGCAGTACCCCTATGACCATCGATTCTTATCGATATGCTTTTATTCAGTTTCTGGGTTTCATGGAAAAAAAGGGCCTTCCGGCGGATACAATTGAAATATCTGACCTGACACACAGAACCTTATTGGAGTTTTTAGAATGGCTACAGGTACATCGTGGCAACTCCATTGCCACACGAAATCAGCGGCAGGCTGCTCTTAACAGCTTTGTTAGCTATCTGATGTATGAATT
>NZ_JBNPXS010000036.1:0-30623 GCF_050433185.1 Desulfitispora alkaliphila | reverse complement strand
GCGAGGGGGTTACACCTGTTCCCATGCCGAACACAGCAGTTAAGTCCTTCAGCGCCAATGGTACTTGGACCGAGAGGTCCTGGGAGAGTAGGTCGTTGCCAGACATAATGATCCTCGATAGCTCAATGGTGGAGCAACCGGCTGTTAACCGGTAGGTTGTAGGTTCGAGTCCTACTCGAGGAGCCAAAATTACTTATTTATACCACTTTAGTCTAAACGATTTGGGCTATAGTGGTATTTTTATTATTTGAACAGTTATATAGGGAGTAGATGATATGCTAACAAAAGACACTTGGAAACGCGGTTTCAAAAATGGATTAGTAACTTCGTGGGAACTGGGGAAGGTTATAGTACCTGTCTATATTTTTGTTACTATATTAGAATATACTATGATACTAGATTGGTTTGCTGGATACTTGGAGCCAATGATGTCACTCTTAGGTTTAAGAGGGGAAGCCGCCTTAGCCTTGGTTATGGGAATGGCGATTAATATCTATGCAGCAATTGGTGTTATAATGTCTATACCCTTTGATATGAAAGAGGTAACTATTCTGGCAGTTATGTTGAGTTTAGCCCATAGCTTACCTGTAGAAACAGCTATAGGAGCAAAAACTGGTGTAAAAACTAGCTTTTTATTATTAGTTAGAATGGGGTTGGCCCTTATTGCTGGGTTAATTCTTAATATCATATTATAGGTGATAAAAATGGACTTAATATTTAATGTTTTGGTAGACGGTGTAATAGGCAGTCTTAAAAACGTAATAACTATAGCCCTAATAGTAATACCTCTAATGATTGGCTTAGAAGTTGCTAAAGATATTAATTTATTAGATCGAATTAATGGTTGGATGTACCCAGCGGCAAAACTTTTTAAAATCTCGAAAGAGGCTACTTTTCCTCTATTAGTGGGCTTAATATTTGGGATCTCTTATGGTGCCGGGGTAATTCTACAGTATGCTAGAGAGGGACGCTTAACTAAGAGAGAGCTAGTTATAGTAAATACATTTTTAGCTATTTCTCATGCTCTAGTCGAGGACACATTATTATTTGTAGTAGTAGGAGCCAGTGGTACTATGTTAATTATAAGTCGCATGGTACTGGCTATTATAGTTACCATAATAGTAGCTCATTTTATTCCAGAAGACAAAGATGCTGAACCCCTACTGTACAAGGGGATAGCAGCTAAAAACATGAATAACTAACGGAAAGCTTAAGGGCTTTCCGTTTTTTTATTAGTGAACTAAATCAGGCTTTTCATTAACAATCTTACCTAGGAGTTCCTTTGCAGAGGAGCTTTCAATACTGTTTATTTGTCCTCTTAAGTAGTCAAGTTGATTTGAGCCATATGTTTCAAATTCTGAATCTATAGTTACATCAATAGAAGCAAAGTCTGGAACCCCTTGTAGGGCTATAATCTGGTTCGCTATAGCGAGATTGTGGTCCATTTTTTTTCGAACGTCTTCTAGCTTCCGTGAATTTTTATTTCCGGAGGTAACAACTGAATATACCACATATGCTCCGCTAGTTAAATTAAACTCAAGGGCTTCTTGTAGTATTTTTATATCTTTCGATGTAACTGAGTGCTGGCTACCTGTAGCTAAACCAGCATTATATAAGTCAGTTGTACATAGGCTATCTGCTATCTGTAACCAGCTCTTTGCTAGATATTCTTCATCTCTTGCAAGTTTTTTTACATTTTCCCGATCTGACTCTTCTAGACTCTTTCTAATACTCTTTATTTTTATAACAGTCTCTTGTTTTGCAGTGATAATTTCTTTTACAAGGGAACCGTTGTTATCTGGAATTGAAAATGATTCAATCTTAAAAACAGGTATACTGCCTAAATTAAACATTTCTGAACCTATGTTTTTAATGCTTTTCATAATTTCCACTGCTTTATTTAATACGTGTTGATGAAAGCAAGTTTTTTTGGAATCAATATTAATAAAATGTACTTCTTTTGGGATGCTAAATGCCAATTGAAGAGACTTTAGTAAAGACGATACTTGTAGGTCTAGTGCATCTTGTAAATTAAATGCTACTTTTTCATTTATATTATAGGTAGTGTTATTGCCTTGAACTACACTCTCTCTATCCACAAAATCATCTCCTAACTCTTATATTGTGTCAATAGTTTAACGTAAATAAGAGTTATATATTCAAATAAGTTTAATGGTATAAATTTCTCAAAACGGCCAATAATAAACTTTGAAAATACCACTAGAGAAGAGGAGGTTGAGTTTTGAAAAAGTACATAATTTTTATGTTAGCAATTGTATTCTGCCTTTTAACACTGCAAGTAGCAATAGCTCAAGAACAGGTTGAAGTTAATACTGAAGTGTGCGGCACATGTCATGGACCTACAGTAGAGGCAATGTCTGAGAGTCCTCATATGGATGTAAATTGTGCTACTTGTCACCAAGGAGCAGATCAACACGCTGAGAACCCAAATGAAGTACAGCCCCAAATCGATGTAAGCGCAGAAAATTGTAGGACCTGTCACGAGTGGCACTGGCAGAGCTATATGGCAGTGGAAAAGGTAGACCAACAACCTCAGAAAATGGAAAAATTTCCACTTTTACCAGTTCTATTAAGCGGTCACCCCTTCGCTAAGGACTATAGAGAACCACGAGAACACTTCAATATGCTAGAAGATATTGAATTGACCACAAGGGGTAAAGGTGCAGTATGTTATTCATGTAAAAGTGCGGATTTTTATCATCAGTGGGAAGATGAGATTAAATATGATTCAGATGTGGAAGAGCTTTTAAGCAGTGGTGTTATTAGTCACCCTATTACCTGTGTGAACTGCCACGATCCTCACAAAACTGAGCTGAGAACAGTCAACGTCTTCTTGCACGATGCACTAGAGGAGATGCCAGAAGATCATCCAGCTCAAGATGAAGGCTACGGAAACCTATTATGTGGACAGTGTCACGTAAACTATAACTTTAATCTTGGAGAGGAAAATAATGTATTCCCTTGGAGAAAGTTAGCAGATATGCTTGATTACACAGAAGAAGTAGACTTCTGGCAGGATCACGGAACTGGTGGATGGGTACATCCAGAGATCGATCACATGCTATATAAGGTACAGCATCCGGAAACTGAACTTTATTGGGAGAGTACTCATTGGAATTTGGGCGTAGAGTGTGTAGACTGTCATATGCCTAAGGTTGAGGATAATGGACAGATATACACAGAGCACTGGATTACAAGTCCTTTAAACAATCCCCTAGACGCATGTAGTGACTGTCATACTCAAAGTGCCGATGAATTGAGAGAAACCATTCACACAATTCAAGAGAACACTTATGATATGATGCAGGATACAATGGAAACTATGAGCACAGCTATTGACTATATTGAAGAGGCTAGACTTACTGAAGGGGTAAATGATGATCTGTTAACTCAAGCTAGAGACGCTTATTTTGTATCTCACTTAAATTGGGAATGGATAGCAGCAGAAAACAGTATGGGTTTCCATAATCCCGCTGAAGCAGAAGAAGCTTTACAGATTGCAAAAAATAAGGCAGAAGAGGCCACTAGCTTAGCACAACGAGCAGTACAAGAAAAAGAGGATGTAGAAGATACTGTAGAGGAAGAGACAGATAGAAGCAATGCACTTCTCTGGGTGATTGCGGCACTGGTGCTAGGTGGATTAGCTTACTTTGTATACAAGAGAAGATAACTCTTAAGAGGGCTATAGGATAGCCCTCTTTTTAATATTAATATAAAAGATAAAGAAACTAGGAGATATAGCTAAATAATTGAATATATTTAATCTTAATTGTCAAAGATGGAAGTTGAATACATATGGGGCTAATGGTTTATAATTACAGTGTAAGGTCAGGAAAGGTCAGAGGAGTGGAGTGGATGAGTGTCAGCTTGGCGGGTAAAATTGAGAAGTATATTAAGGCTTTGTTATCCCAGAGTAAAACAGGAACTGTAGAACTTGGTAGGCAAGATTTAGCTCGGAGATTTAACTGTGTTCCCTCTCAAATTAATTATGTTTTAAGTACGCGTTTTACAGTAGAACAAGGTTATATGGTTGAAAGTAGGCGGGGGGGCGGAGGTTATCTGCGAATATCCAGGATAGCCATTCATTCTAATCAAGACTTAATTGAAATGGTAAAGCAGATGGAGGGAGAAGTCAGTCAGAGTGAAGCAGAAAAATATACAAGCAGGCTCTTAGAGGCTGGTGTAATTACTTTGAGAGAAGCACAGATAATACTTGCTGCAGTTAACAGAAAAACATTGGCTGTGGCACTGCCTGCGCGAGATATTATTAGAGCTAATATTTTTAAGGCCATAGTACTGGCCATTGTAAGTAATCAAAAATAGTGAGGTGAGGAAAAATGTATTGTGAGGAGTGTAACCAAAAGCCAGCGTCTGTACACCTTACCAAAATTGTAAACAATAAAAAAACAGAAATTAGCCTTTGTGAAGACTGTGCTAAAAACCATCACAATTTTGGAGGATTAGAATCTAACTTTTCAATCCATAAGTTTCTTAGCAGTTTGTTGGATTATGAAACTAGTGGGAATATGGTGGGACTACAGCGTGCAGATGCACTTAACTGTAAGCACTGCGGCTTATCCTATGGTGATTTTACTCAAGGTGGCAGGTTGGGATGCGACAAATGCTATCAGGATTTCCATCAAGGACTTAGACCCTTACTTAGAAAAATTCACGGAAGGACAAAGCATCAGGGCAAAATACCTACGAGAGCTGGCAGTTCAATAAAACTTAAAAGAGATATTGAGAAATTGCGGGTAGAGTTAAAAGGCCATGTAGCCCGAGAGGAGTTTGAGCAGGCTGCGAAGCTACGAGACCAAATAAAAGAGCTTCAGAAGAAAATTGAGCAAGGGGGTTAGGTTATGGGTGAAGGTAATTCAAATTTATCCAGCAAATGGATGGAAGGTTCAGGTCCTTATTCAGATATAGTCATCAGCAGCAGGATTAGGCTAGCTAGAAACTTGTCAGGATATCCGTTCCCTCATGTGGCTAATGAAGGGCAAGCAAAAGAAGTTTATGAATTGATAAAGAATGCGCTAAATGAACAAGATGCGCTAGAGGAATTAAATGAACTTGATTTTATGAATATTTCTGATTTAAGTGCTTTAGATAGGCAAGTTTTAATGGAAAAGCATCTTATCAGCCCTCAACATATGAAGCCTGGTTACTCCAAGGCAGTTAGCTTGAGCAACGATGAGGCAATAAGTATTATGATAAATGAAGAGGATCATATGCGAATTCAGTGCCTTTTTCCAGGATTACAGCTGGAGGAAGCTTTGAAAAAAGCTAATATAGTGGACGATTACCTTGAAGCTAAGTTAGATATGGGGTTTGATGAACACATGGGGTACTCTACAGCGTGCCCAACAAATACTGGTACAGGGCTTCGAGCATCGGTGATGCTACACTTGCCAGCGCTAGTCATGACTAAGCAGATCAATAGAGTATTGGCCACTTTGCCTCAGCTAGGACTAGCAGTACGTGGCATTTACGGAGAAGGTACTGAAGCCAATGGAAACCTATTTCAGATATCTAACCAAATAACGTTAGGTGTTGAGGAGCGGGAGATAATAAAAAGCCTGGAAGCAGTCACCAAGCAGCTAATAGATCAAGAGAGACATGCTAGAAAACTTATGCTTAAAGACAGACAAAAAAATCTAGAGGATAAGATATATCGAGCCTATGGAATTTTGCGTTACGCTAGGGTTATAAGTTCTGAAGAAGCACTAAACTTGCTATCAGATTTAAGGTTGGGAGTAGATACTGAAATTATAGAAGAGGTAGAGTCAAAAATATTAAATCAGCTAATTGTTCAGACTCGCCCAGGCTGTTTGCAAAAAATGGAAGGCAGGGAAATGGAAGCCTTCGATAGGGATGTCAAGAGGGCAAAGGTGATAAGAGAAAGTCTAAACTAAGCGGAGGTGAATTTAAGTGTTTGATAAATTTACTGAACGAGCACATAAGGTTTTGCAGTTAGCTAAAGAAGAAGCTGTAAAAATGCAACACGACGCTATTGGTACTGAACATTTGCTCATGGGATTAATTCTCGAGGGCCAAGGAGTTGCAGCTAGAGTTCTAATGGATTTGGGAATAGACTTAAATAGCATCAAGATAAAAGTAGAGGAAGCTATGGGAAAAGGTGAAACATCTGTAAGTGAAGTTGGTCTAACCCCTAGATCAAAAAGGGTGTTAGAACTGGCTTTAGAAGAAGCTAGATCCTTAGGTGTCAATTACGTTGGCACAGAGCACATACTCTTAGGAATTATAAGAGAAGGAGAAGGTGTAGCTTCCCAATTGTTGGCATCACTAGGAGCAGACTCGGAGAAGGTTAGAAAAAAATTACTGGAGATGCTAGGTTACCAACAGCAACAAATTCAACAACAGCAGCATCCGGGCATTCACATCATCGGTATGGGTAATCAAGAACAGCATGCTTGCCCAAATGCTCAGAAACCTAAAGGCAGAGGCAATGGCAACACTAATAGCAACACACCTACCTTAGACCAATATGGTAGAGATTTGACTATATTGGCTAAAGAAGATAAATTAGATCCGGTCGTGGGAAGAAAAGCTGAAATAGAGAGGGTAGTTCAAGTATTAAGTAGGCGTACTAAAAATAACCCGTGTCTGATTGGAGAGCCTGGGGTGGGCAAGACAGCAATAGCTGAGGGATTAGCCCAATTAGTAGTGGATAGAAATGTTCCTGAGACGTTATTAGATAAGCGAGTAGTGACCTTGGAGTTATCATCCTTGGTAGCAGGTACTAAATACCGAGGTGAATTCGAAGAGCGTTTAAGAAAGGTTACTGAAGAGATAAGGGCTGCAGGTAATGTTATATTATTCATCGATGAAATTCACACTTTAATTGGAGCAGGAGCAGCTGAAGGAGCAATAGACGCTGCAAACATATTGAAGCCGGCATTGGCTCGCGGTGAGTTACAATGCATTGGTGCTACAACTTTAGATGAATACAGAAAGCATATAGAAAAAGATGCTGCTTTGGAGAGGCGTTTTCAGCCAATTACAGTAGGTGAGCCAACTACTGAGGAAGCAATAAAAATTCTCATGGGATTGAGAGATAGGTACGAAGCACATCATAGTGTTAAAATTACTGATGAAGCAATAAAGGCAGCGGTGGAACTCTCAAATAGATATATCACAGATAGATACCTTCCTGATAAGGCAATTGACTTAATGGATGAGGCAGCTTCTAAAGTCAGGCTGCAGGCTTATACTACTCCAACGGACCTTAAAGATGTAGAAGCTCAACTAGAGGAGGTACAAAAAGAAAAATCAGCGGCCATCAATAGTCAGGAATTTGAAAAGGCTGCCAAACTAAGAGATAAGGAGCAAGAGTTAAAGCAAAAACTTCAGGAGGAAAAGAGTAGCTGGAATAAAAGAAAAGGCCAAGAAGATCTAAAGGTTACAGAAGAGGAAATTGCAAACGTAGTTTCTGGATGGACAGGAGTGCCTGTAGAAAAATTGACAGAAGAAGAAACTGAGCGGTTACTGAAGATGGAAGGAGTGCTGCACCAACGCGTGGTGGGACAGGATGAAGCAGTCACATCGGTGGCGAAAGCAGTTCGTAGAGCTAGAGCAGGTCTAAAAGATCCTAAGCGCCCAATAGGTTCATTCTTTTTCTTAGGACCTACAGGTGTAGGGAAAACAGAGTTAGCTAGAGTCTTAGCGGAGGCTTTGTTTGGGGATGAAGACCTAATGGTGCGCATCGATATGTCTGAATACATGGAAAAGCACTCAGTCTCTAGATTGGTAGGAGCACCTCCTGGGTATGTGGGATATGAAGAAGCAGGGCAACTGACAGAGGCAGTTAGAAGAAAGCCCTATTCGGTAATACTTTTAGACGAAATAGAGAAAGCTCATCCAGAGGCATTTAATATTCTGCTACAGGTCTTAGAGGATGGTCGAATGACAGATAATAAAGGGAAAATAGTAGACTTTAAAAACACAGTTATTATAATGACCTCTAATGTTGGTGCTCAAATGATAAAAAATTCTTCTAGAAAAATGGGTTTTGCCACAGAGCAAGATGAAAAATATAAAAACATGAAAGACAAGGTCTTAGAAGAGCTAAAAAAGGCATTTAGACCAGAGTTTATAAATAGGGTAGATGAAACAATAGTTTTCCACTCCCTTGAAAAAGAACATCTGAAGAAAATTATAGAGTTAATGCTAAAACAACTAGTTGATAGAATGGAAGAAAAGGGGATTGGTGTGGAAGTGACAGAGGCAGCCAAAGAGCTTCTTGTAGATGAAGGATACGATGAAGCCTTTGGAGCAAGACCTTTGAGGCGAACTATCCAGAATAAAGTAGAGGATAATTTAGCTGAAGAATTGCTTAAGGGTTCCTTTGCCTTTGGAGATAAAGTGATAGTTGATGCTCAAGGGGGAGAAATAGTAGTAAAGAGAAAATAAGTAGTGAGAGAAGTGTGCTTTTTTAGAGTACACTTCTTTTTGTGTTCCCTGTTTGTTATTTGTATAAAAAATGGTATAATATGTACTAAATCAATAAAATCCTAGGAGTGTAGATAATTTGGCTCAGGCGAAAGTACATTTTTTCTGTCAGCAGTGTGGTCATGAATCCTTGAAATGGTTGGGTAAGTGCCCTGGCTGTGGGGAATGGAATAGTTTTGTTGAAGAATTGGCTGGGAAGAAGGGCGGCAAAGGGGGGAAAATAAATATACCTTTGCAGGAAAAGCCTAAACCCATTAAACATATTAACCTGAAGGATGAGGATAGGATGCCTTTAGGGATTGATGAATTTGATAGGGTTTTAGGAGGTGGAATTGTACCCGGATCACTTGTTCTTGTAGGGGGAGATCCTGGTATAGGTAAGTCCACTTTATTGCTGCAGGCAGCCTCTAATGTCAGTAGCAATCAGGGCAAAGTACTATACGTATCTGGAGAAGAGTCTGTACGCCAAATAGCATTAAGGGCAAAGCGAATGGAGTGTTTTCAAGATAAACTGTCCCTTTTGGCTCAGACAGACATAGAGTTAATAGAGCAACAGATTGAACTAGAAGCACCTCAATTAGTTGTGATCGACTCGGTTCAGACTATTTTTCACAGCGATATTCAATCGGCGCCGGGAAGTGTTAGTCAAGTGAGAGAGTGTACCGGGTACTTGCTAAGATTAGCTAAAACAAAAAATGTTCCTATAATATTGGTAGGCCATGTTACCAAAGAAGGGAATATTGCTGGGCCGAGAATGCTAGAGCATATGGTGGATGCAGTACTCTATTTAGAGGGAGAACGGCACAACTCTTTTAGAATACTTCGGGGAGTAAAGAATAGATTTGGTTCTACAAATGAAATGGGTATCTTTGAAATGCGTGAAAAGGGATTAGTACCAGTATTAAACCCTTCGGAGATGTTCTTGTCAGAGAGGCCCGTTGGTGCATCCGGTTCTGTGGTAGTTCCCTTTATCGAAGGTACTAGACCAATGCTAGTAGAAATACAGGCATTAGTCAGCTCTAGCAGTTTTGGCAATCCCAGGCGGTTAACTACTGGTTTGGACAGCAATAGAGTAGCGCTGCTACTGGCAGTGATGGAGAAGAGAGCGGGACTTCACCTAGGAAACTATGATGCTTTTGTCAATGTTGTGGGTGGTGTGAGAGTATTGGAGCCTGCTGCCGATTTGGGAATTGTGACAGCAGTTGCCTCTAGTCTCAAAGATATGCCTATAAGTGGAAAGACCATAGTGATGGGAGAAGTAGGACTGACTGGTGAAGTGAGAGCTATTAGCCAAATAGAAAAGAGGATTAATGAAGCTGCAAAACTAGGCTTTAGTAGATGTATTATTCCCAAGGGAAGTTTAACTGGATTAGATGCATCTGGCTTGAAAATATCAGGGGTTCAAGATATCAGAGAAGCCTTAGAAATTGCTCTAGGAGGTGAATAGAATGAGTGAAGAAAGAGATGAAAGCTTTATAAAAGTATTAAAGACACTTGCGCCTGGAACAGTTTTGAGAGATGGATTAGAGAATGTCCTCAGGGCTAAAACAGGGGCACTTATAGCCATCGGTGATAGCGAGGAACTGATGGATATAGTTGAAGGTGGATTTAATATTGATTGTGCCTTTACTCCTGCTAATTTATATGAATTGGCTAAAATGGATGGCGCTATTATACTAAATCGCAGTGGTAGTAGAATTTTAAAGGCAAATACTCAATTGTCGCCACAATCAAATATACCCTCGAAGGAAACAGGAATTAGGCATAGAACTGCGGAGCGTACTGCTAAGCAAACAGGAGAATTGGTGATCTCGATCTCTCAGCGTAGGGGCGTAATTACTATTTACAAAGGCGATACAAAGTATGTGCTGAGAGATATAGGGGTTATTCTTACTAAAGCTAATCAGGCAATTCAAACCCTAGAAAAGTACAAAACTGTACTAGACAAGGCCCTGAGCAACCTCACTATTCTGGAATTTGAAGATATTGCAACTGTATATGATGTAGTGCGAGTTGTACAAAGGCTAGAGATGGTTATGAGGATTGTTAAGGAGATAGAAATATACATTAGTGAATTGGGTAATGAAGGTCGTCTTGTTAGTATGCAACTAGAAGAGTTAGTATCCAATGTCGAGGAAGAGGGTACCATGCTTATAAATGATTATTACGTTCCTCATGGAGAAGTTACAGTGGAGAGTATTAAGCAAATAATGCAAAGCTGGACCTCAGAGGAATTACTGGACTTGACAATTATAAGTAGGGCTCTTGGGTTTGGAGGGACGTTAAGTAGTTTAGATTTACCTGTAACCCCTAGGGGTTACAGAATTCTACAAAAGATTCCTCGTTTACCTCATACAGTAGTAGAAAACCTGACTGAAACTTTTGGAGCGGTACCAAATATCCTACAGGCTAGTATTGAGGAACTAGATGATGTGGAAGGGATTGGAGAAGTGCGAGCAAGGGCAATTAAAGATGGGTTGAAAAGACTGAGAGAGCAAGTCTTACTAGATCGCAATCTCTAAAAGGTATCATTAATAAAGTCTTCAAAGTAGCCCAGTGCTAAGACTTGTTCTCTGTGGTAATTCTTTTTTGAATTATATTGAGGGTCTTCAAAAGAAAGGTCGTGGAAGAGCTGAGTTAGATTAAGATGTATACGAGCGGACAGGTATCTATCCTGGGTTATTTCTGAGGCTCGATATAATAACTTTTGTGCTAATGCATAGTGTCTTTGAGGGATCATGTCAGCGGCCATAGCCATTAAGATAAAAGCCTTACTATTGCTGCTATTTATATAAAACTGGAGGTAGTAGTCATATAAATCTTTTTCCTTAGGGGTTAGAGAAAAATAAAGTGACTTCATAATGAGCCTCCTGATGGTGGAAATAGTAGATATATGAGAATTATTATGTTCCTGTTAAACAAGATATATGCAAAAAAAAGACCCTAAGGGTCTTTTTTTAGTTCTAATTTAAGTAAAGTTGAATATCCTTAAAGTGGATATCTTTTTATGCTCTTTAATTAAAACATCATATAAATTTATATCCAAGGTATTGCAGAGTGCTGCCATGTAGAAAAGAGATTTACCCATTTCAGTTTCGATTATGTCGCGACAGCTAGAGCAGAGCTCGCCTTCCAAATGATTGTTGATGAGGTTCTTTAGATCGCTAATTGAGCTGTCTGGCGGCAGAACCTTTTTTTCAGTTTTCACCTGAACGCATCCGCAATTTGTAACAGCTTTTGCGACAGCTCTATTTACACGGGAGCTTGTTTCTTGTAACTTGGACTGTATATCTAATATGGACTGGTGTCTTATCAATAGTTCGGATACAGTGTTTTGGAAATCATCACACAGTATGTCTTTCACACTTTAACCCTCCTTCAAACCACATGGGTTTCTGTTGAACTTATTATACGTTTTAACTACTGGTCTTGTCAATATTTGAACTTTTAGGCATGCACGTGAGTTTTATTGACAACAAAGTCTATATTGTGTTATAATGTTTTATTTTGTTGACAGAGGATGTTTTTTTTGCTATAATCAATATATTGAATGGGAGGTATTCCGATGTTTAAAATTGGAGATAAAGTCGTTTACCCTATGCATGGGGCTGGTGTTATTGAGTCCATTGAAGAAAAAGAAGTACTAGGTGAAAAGCGAAGTTACTATATTATGAAGTTACCTATAGGAGAAATGAAAGTAATGATTCCCATGGATAGTATTGACAACATAGGGATAAGGCAGATAATTGATGAAGATGGCTACCAAAAAGTCATGTCTATTCTCAAAGATGACTGTACCAGTATGTCTACTAATTGGAATAGAAGATATAGAAGCAATATGGAAAAGATAAAAAGCGGTAATATATATGAAGTTGCAGAAGTTGTGAAGAACTTAGCATTGAGAGAGCAGGAAAAAGGGTTGAGTACAGGAGAGCGAAAAATGCTTGAAAATGCTCGTCAAATATTACTAAGTGAGTTAGTATTGGCTAAAGATAGCCCGGCGGAAGATGTTGAAGGGATGCTGGAAGAGTTTTTTGCATAATAAAAGCAACCAAAAAAATATATCTAAAAACGTCGTAATCCGGCGTTTTTTTGGTTATATCTTGAAAATACAATAGATAAACTGTTATAATAAGTAAATGCCATATTTTTTCTTTTTATTTTATTTTTTAAACTTCCACCATATTGTGCATACTATTAAAAAACAGGAGGTGAAACAATGCTTTATAATATAGCAAGAGGATTTATAACTTTGATAGCATTGGGAATAGGAACGACTGCAGGATACTATTTATCTAACCTGGGCTTAGCCGTGGTAGAAAATGTGGAATCTTACTATGTCTTAGGTGTGGTGGGAGGAGCCTTTGCACTAATAGGGTTTATAATAGCACCATGGGTAATTGCCAAGGTCACTAAGCTTGTAGGGTGGGCTGAAGCGAAATTGCAGAAGACACCTACACAGGATATTGTGGGAGGAGCAATTGGACTTATACTAGGACTTATTATAGCGGTTTTGCTGAGCCCCTCTTTTTCAAGAATACCCTTAATAGGGGATTACTTACCTATAATCAGTAGCTTGATACTGGGTTACTTAGGCTTAAGCCTTGGGGTCAATAAAAAAGAAGAGATTATATCGTTTTTTACGTTGCTTCCCAAGCTAGCTAGTAGGGAAAAGGCTTCAAGGGGGACCAAGAAGGATAACTATAAGGTGCTAGACACTAGTGTAATTATAGATGGTCGTATTGCAGATATCTGCAAGACTGGTTTCCTAGAAGGGGTTATGATTATCCCTGGATTTGTTCTAGAGGAATTGAGACATATTGCAGACTCATCTGATTTACTAAAGCGTAATAGAGGGCGTAGGGGATTGGATATTCTCAATGTCATGCGCAAAGACCCAGATATCATAGTGCAGATTTATGAAAAGGACTATGACGACATTCAAGAGGTTGATAGCAAACTAGTCCGCTTGGCCCAAGATATGGAAGGTCAAGTTATAACCAATGACTATAACCTTAACAAGGTGGCTGAACTTCAAGGAGTACAAGTTCTGAATATAAACGAACTTGCTAACGCTGTAAAACCAGTAGTATTGCCAGGGGAACAAATGGTGGTACAAGTAATCAAGGATGGCAAGGAACAAGGTCAGGGCGTTGGATACTTGGATGATGGAACTATGATTGTGGTAGATGGAGGTAGAAAGCACATTGGACAGACTATAGAAGTATTAGTGACAAGTGTGCTCCAAACTGCTGCAGGTAGAATGATTTTTGCAAAGCCTAAAAATGGTGACAAAAAAAGTAGTAGCAACCAATTAGACGATGAGGTGAATGCAATTGGGTAAGGTGACGGCCATTGTACCTGCTGCTGGGCAGGGACGTAGAATGGCAGTTGGGTACAATAAGCAGTATATGCAACTTAATGGCATGTCCATAGTGGGAAGAACATTATATCTTTTAGAAGAATCCGGAATGATTGATGATATTATACTAGTTATACCGGAACAAGAAATAAATTATGCTCAAAAAGAAGTAGTTGAAAAAATGGGCTTAAAGAAGGTCAGGATTGTAGCTGGTGGATCAGAGAGGCAAGATTCTGTATATAATGGTCTTAAAATGATTAAAAATGAAACAAAAATTGTGGTCGTACACGACGGTGTGCGGCCACTTTTGCAGTTGCGCCATCTGGAAGAAACTATTTTAAATGCAAAAAAATGGGGAAGTGCTATAGTGGCTGTACCATCAAAGGATACTATAAAAATAGCTGACGAAGATAAGTTTGTAAAGGAAACTCCGCCAAGGGCAAACATCTTCCAGGCGCAGACGCCTCAGGTGTTTAAGAAAGAGCTTATCCAGGACGCCTATGAAAGAGCTGCTGAGTTAGGTTATAGGGGGACTGATGATGCTTCCCTAGTGGAATGGGCTGGTTATAAAGTAAAAATAGTTGAGGGGAGTTATGAGAATTTGAAAATAACTACCCCTGAAGACCTCTTAGTTGCGGAAACAATTTTGAAAGAGAGGGAAGAATAATGCGTATAGGGATGGGGTATGATGTACATCAACTAGTACCTGACAGAAAACTGATTTTAGGTGGTGTAGAAATAGAATGGGAGTTGGGCTTGCTTGGGCACTCGGATGCAGATGTGTTACTTCATGCTATTAAAGATGCTCTTTTAGGCGCTGCTGGCCAAGGTGATATTGGCAAGCACTTTCCCGATACTGATCCAAAATATAAGGGGATTTCTAGTATAGTTCTACTAGAGTATGTAGGAGAGATATTGAAGAATAATAACTTTAAAGTTGTAAATATAGATGCGGTAATCATAGCACAGCGACCTAAGCTTGCACCTTATATTGAGCAGATGAATCAAAATATTGCTAATGCACTAAAAATTGATGTAGGCAATATAAACGTTAAAGCAACTACTACCGAAAAGCTGGGATATGAGGGTAGAGGTGAGGGGATCAGTGCTCAAGCGGTGTGTTTAATAGAAAAGGCTGATTGATGAAATGTAATAGCTTTGGTATAATGTTTTGAAGACTAGAGAGGAGTTGGAACAGATGGAAAAAATGCGAGTTAGGTTTGCGCCTAGCCCTACGGGGCCTCTACATATAGGAGGGGCTAGATCAGCCCTATTTAACTACTTGTTAGCCAAACAAAGTGGTGGAGAGTTTATTGTTAGAATAGAAGACACAGACTTAGAGCGTTCTAATCGAGAATCAGAGGAAAACATTCTATCATCCTTACAATGGTTGGGGATCGAATGGGATGAAGGAGTAGATAAGGGCGGAGATAAGGGGCCCTATAGACAGACAGAGAGGATGGAGCTTTATCGTACTTATCTAGACCAGCTCTTGCAAAACGGAGATGCCTATTACTGTTACTGCTCAGAGGAAGAGTTAGAAGCTGAGCGGAAGGAGTTAATGGACAAAGGGGAGTTGCCCCGTTATTTAGGTAAGTGCAGAAATTTAGGTGATGCAGAAAGAGAATGCCGGGAAAAGGAAGGTAGAAAACCGGTAATTAGGTTTAAAGTAACCCCGGGTATGGTGGTAACCATCAATGATATGGTTAGAAATCACGTATCATTTGAAAGTGATGGGATTGGGGACTACATAATTGCCAAGTCTGATGGGATCCCTACGTATAATTTTGCAGTTGTAATTGACGATGCCCTGATGGAAATTACTCATGTTGTTAGAGCAGAGGAGCACCTGTCAAATACTCCGAGGCAAATTATGCTGTACAAAGCTTTAGGGCTTCAAGCTCCTAAGTTTGCACACATATCACTGATTTTGGGTAAGGATAGAACTAAAATGAGTAAGAGACATGGATCTACTTCGGTAGTTCAATATAGAGAACAAGGGTATTTACCAGAGGCAATAGTTAACTTCCTCGCTCTACTTGGATGGTCTCCGGAAGAAGAGGAAGAAATCTTCACAATGGAGCAATTAATAGAAAAGTTCTCTATGAATAGAGTAGCTAAGAATCCTGCTATATTTGATCTGGATAAGCTGAATTGGATTAATGGATATTACATTCGTCAAACTCCTGTGGAAAAAATAACTAAACAGGCAATTCCTCACTTCCAAAAGGCGGGCTTAGTTGGGGACAATCTGAGCGAAGCGGAATTAAAGCGCTTGGAGGCTGTTGTAGGTGCTGTCCAAACAAAGATTTCTCATTTATCGGAGATAGTAGAAAAAGCAGATGTATTCTTCAATGACAAGCTAGAGCTAGCAGGGGACAAAGAACTAGAGGTCTTAAAAGGAGAACAAGTGCCATCTGTTTTAGATTTGTTAACAAAAAAATTAGAACCAGAAGAAGAGTTGACGGTAGAAACAGTGAAGCCTATCTTGAAATCTTTAACTAAAGAGCTAGAGCTAGGTGGCAAAAAAGTGTACATGCCCTTGCGTATTGCCCTTACTGGTAAAACTCAGGGACCAGAACTCTTTGACTTAATTCCCATTTTAGGATTAGATGGAGTGAAAAATAGGATAGCTCAAGCAAAAGAGCTTGCGGGAATGTAATAGCATTCTTGACATAGGCAACTGCATTTAGATATAATTGAAACAATTCAAGCAACTAAATAAATGGATAAAAGTATTGAACGGGAGAGTAAACAAAATACTCTGCGACAGAGAGGACCCTCTAGGCTGGAAGGGGTCTGCGTGAGATTATGTTGAAGTGCACCCGGGAGCTGCAAAGCTGAATTAAGAGTAGGCTTTGTCGGTTAGCACCGTTAGTAGCTAGGTGATATTTAGTTCACCGTAATGAGTTGGGGTTATTTAGCCCAAACAGAGTGGAAACGCGAGCCCATCGTCTCTGAATGAGATGAGGGCTCTTTTTTTATTTTATAAAGGGGGAATTCTTAAGATGTTTTCCAGATTGCAAAAAGACATAAAAGTAATTTTCGAACGAGACCCAGCAGCAAAGAGTGTCTGGGAAGTTATCTTTTGTTATCCTGGTTTTCATGCTATTTTTTTTCACAGAATTGCTCATAGGCTTTACAAAAACAAATGGGTGTTTTTGGCCAGAGTTATTTCACAATTAAATAGATTTTTGACTGGGATCGAGATACATCCGGGAGCTAGAATTGGAGAGGGTCTATTTATAGACCATGGGACAGGAGTTGTAATTGGAGAGACTGCAGAGATAGGAGACAACGTGACCATATACCAAGGGGTAACCCTTGGTGGAACAGGTAAGGAGAAGGGGAAGCGACATCCTACAATAGGTAATAATGTTATGATTAGTGCTGGAGCAAAAGTCCTTGGTTCTATAGAAATAGGGGATAATGCCAAGATTGGAGCAGGATCTGTAGTAATAAAAGATGTTCCAGAAAACTGTACAGTGGTAGGGATACCTGGAAAAGTAGTAGTTCTTAATGGCAGGCACGTATCAGATGCTAGTCTAAATGAAGTTGATTTACATCATAACAAGTTACCCGATCCTGTAGCGGAATCGCTGCTGTGTTTACAGAAAAAGATTGAGAAGCTAGAAGATAGAATATTAGAATTGGAGGCGAGGAAAAATGGCAATTAAGCTCTACAATACTCTAAAGAAGCAAAAGGAAGAATTTAAACCAGGTGAGCAGGGGAAAGTTAAAATGTATGTTTGTGGCCCCACTACATATAATTATATTCACCTTGGAAACGCTAGACCAATAGTTGTATTTGATGTGGTGAGACGGTATTTAGAATACAGAGGTTATCAGGTGACATATATACAAAACTTCACTGACGTAGATGATAAAATCATAAATAGAGCTGCAGAAGAGGGAATCGAGCCGTTGCAGTTAGCGGAAAATTATATTAAAGAGTACTTTAAAGATGCTGATCAATTAAATGTGCGAAGGGCAGATGTTCATCCTAAGGTTAGTGAGCACATTGGCGACATTGTTAGTGCGGTAGAGAAGTTGATTGAGGATGGATATGCATACGAACAAGGTGGTAACGTTTACTATAGCATTGAGAAGTTTTCCAATTACGGCAAACTATCTGGGCGCAGTATCGATGATATGCAAGCGGGAGCTAGAATAGAGGTCAACCAAGAAAAGAAGCATCCAATGGATTTTGTTCTATGGAAGAATGCCAAAGAGGGGGAACCATCCTGGGAAAGTCCTTGGGGCCAGGGAAGACCAGGATGGCACATTGAGTGTACAGTTATGTCTATAAAATACTTGGGTGAAAACTTCGATATACACGGTGGTGGTTACGACTTAGTCTTTCCGCATCATGAAAATGAAATTGCCCAGTCAGAAGCTTATACAGGTAGTCCTTTTGCTAGATATTGGATTCACAATGGATTTATTACAGTTAACCAGGAAAAGATGTCCAAGTCTTTAGGTAACTTTTTCTTAGTACGAGAAATATTAGAAAAATTTGATGCTCAAGTAGTTAGATTTTACTTGCTAAGTACTCATTACCGCAGTCCTCTTGACTTTGATGACGAAAAGCTTGAAGTAAGTAAAAAAAGTTTTGAACGAATTACTAACACATATCAACGGCTGCTAGAAGTAGAACGCATAGGCAAGCTAGATGCTCCTTGGGGAGAATATGAAAAAGAAATGGATGAGAAAGTAAAAGAGTTAAAGTTGAAGTTTGAAAAGGCTATGGATGACGATTTTAATACATCACTGGCTATAGCAGCTATTTTTGATTGGGCCAAAGATGTAAACCAGTACTTACACTCTAAGCAAGAGCGTGAAGAGAAACCAAACCTGGATGTGGTAAGGCAGTCCTTAGAGCTTGTAAATAACTTCGGACAAGTACTGGGTCTTGATTTCAGTGTAAGTGCAGAAGCAGAGGGAAGTGAAAGTGTTGCTGCCAGTCCCTTTATTGAATTGCTGTTAGAGGTAAGACAGCAGGCTAGAGTAGATAAAAATTGGGCTGCAGCTGATATGATTAGAGATAGGTTAACTGAGCTAGGAGTAGTTATAGAAGACACACCACAAGGGGCTCGGTGGAAGTGGCGTTAAAAGCAGACCAACAATCACCTCTAGTTTTAGCCTATGTAGGGGACGCAGTTTACGAACTTTACGTCAGAACTCATTTGCTAGAGC
Organism: Desulfitispora alkaliphila; assembly: GCF_050433185.1. Taxonomy (NCBI): domain Bacteria; kingdom Bacillati; phylum Bacillota; class Desulfitisporia; order Desulfitisporales; family Desulfitisporaceae; genus Desulfitispora; species Desulfitispora alkaliphila. The sequence continues at coordinate 11,575 of NZ_JBNPXS010000036.1, read as the reverse complement.
AGGGGGCTGTAAAAATGAATGAACTACATAAAACTGCTGTGAAGTACGTTAAGGCAACAGCTCAGGCCAACATTCTCAAACAATTAGAAGGAGAGCTCTCTGAGGAGGAGTACAGAATAGTAAAGCGGGGAAGAAATGCTAAGTCTCAGGTGCCTAAAAATACAGAGGTTGTAGACTATAGATACAGTACTGGTTTTGAAAGCTTAATTGGATATTTGCATCTTAATGAAGATAAAGAGCGCTTAAATGAGATACTAGAAAAGTCAGTTGCTGTTATAGATGAAGAGGAGAGGTGAACTAGCTTGGGTCAAGTTAAATTAAAAGTTGAACTAATAGAACATACACCAAACCCGGAGGAACTGGTTGCTACGGCGGCTAAGCTCTGTTACTCTGGTGCAGATATAGAGGAACTAAAACAAGGGGTTGCAAAAGCAGATCAGGCTCCATTTATAAAAAAGCTTTTAGATATGGGTCACCTATCTACAGTGGAGCATGTCTCCTTTACCTTTGGAATTGAAGGGGTCTCTAGAAGTCTTTTGGCGCAAATAACTAGACACCGTATCGCTAGCTTCAGCGTTAAGTCGCAGCGATATGTAAGTGAAACTAGAGAAGATGGAGCATTTAACTATATAATACCTCCTGAAATCGAAGCGCTAGGAGATAAATATGTGGAAATTTATAGAGAACAAATGAAGACCATTCAAGAGTGGTATAATTATTGGAGTGAGAAGCTGGGATCTGGCGGTGAAGGCACAAATGAAGATGCTAGATTTGTACTACCCAATAGCGCAGAGACTAAAATGGTAGTTACTATGAACGCTAGAGAATTGCATCACTTTTTCGGGTTGCGTTGTTGCAATAGAGCGCAATGGGAAATAAGAGCATTAGCAGAAGAAATGTGTTTGCAGGTAAAGAAGATTGCCCCTAATCTATTTTCACAAGCAGGACCGGCCTGTATAGCTGCCAATTGCCCTGAGGGCAAGATGAGTTGCGGCAAGCAAAGGGAAATGCGAGCAAAGTATTCAATATAGTGAGGAGCGATTTTATTGAGTGAAAGCACTAACAATGAAATCTTAATTGGAAAAAATGCAGTTTTAGAGGCCCTAAAAGCAGATAGGGAAATTAATAAGGTCATGTTTTCTAGTGATGCAAGGTTAAATGAAATTAATTCTAGAGCTAAAGATAAGAAAATACCTGTGCAAAAGGTGTCTAAATCAAAGTTAGATCAATTGAGCGGAAATGGAAAGCATCAAGGGGTTATCGCCATGGTATCCCCTAAGGAGTACATTGATTTTGATCAATTAGTAGATAAAAGCTTCCGGGAAAGCCAAGAGCCGATTCTAATTATCCTAGATGAGCTTGAAGACCCTCATAATTTTGGAGCTATTCTCAGGACGGCAGAGGCGGCAGGAGCCCAAGGAGTTGTAATACCCAAGCGGAGATCTGTGCCACTAACTCAGGTGGTAGCTAAGGCTTCGGCGGGTGCACTGGAGTATATGCCAGTGGCTAGAGTTAGTAATCTGGTTAATGCAATTAAAGAGCTACAACAAAGGGGCTATTGGGTGGTTGGCACCGATGCCAGTGGAAGCAAGACTCACACTGAAGTAGATCTCAAAGGTCCTATAGCTCTTGTTATAGGTAGTGAAGGGAAAGGCATGGGGCGATTGGTTAAAGAGACATGTGATTTTGTTGCTAAATTGCCAATGAGGGGGAGCATAAATTCCCTTAATGCCAGTGTAGCAGCAGGAGTTGTCATTTATGAAGCCTTGCGACAACGGCAAGGGGAGAGATAAGGTGATAGTTAGTGGAGGACTATTTGATTGTAGATGGATACAACATAATAAATAACTGGCCAGATCTTGTTAAATTAAAAGACGAAAGCTTTGATCACTCAAGGGATCATTTGCTAGACATTCTAAGTAATTACAGAGCCTTAATGGGAAACAAAGTTATTGTTGTCTTCGATGCACATCAAGTTAAAGGTGGTAGTGAAAAGAGAGAAACTATAGCCGGTGTAGATGTTATTTATTCAAAAGAAGGTGAAACGGCGGACATGGTTATAGAGCGGATTGTAAGCAACCTACCTAAACACTCCTTAGTTAGTGTGGCCACCTCTGACCGCATAGAACAACAAATAACTCTGGGCAAGGGTGCCGCGAGGCTTCCAGCTCGAGAGTTGTTGTTACGCGTCTTGCAAATGGAGAAAAACAGTAGTAGGTATAAGAGTACAGGGGTGAATACTAGAAGCACCCTTGATGGATATATGACAGATGCAGTAAAAGAGCAACTGGAAAAGCTCCGACGTCGCAAGTGAAGGACAAATTATGGCTTGACTAAACTGCGATTTTTCAGTTATAATTAAACGTGTTCGTATATATAATGTGATATATATTTATACTACTTTGCGCCTTTTGGTAATGCAGTATGTGGGAAAATCTCATTGGAGGCGATGCAATGAATACAAACGCTCAACAGCAACTGGAAGACGATAGCTATGAAATGATGGTCGATGAGACTATTGTAAAACTAGCCAAAGATGGTGATGATGCCGCTCAAGAGTATTTGATAAACAAATACAAGAACTTTGTGAGGGCTAAAGCAAGGTCTTACTTTTTAATTGGTGCAGACAGAGAGGATATCATACAGGAAGGTATGATTGGGCTCTATAAAGCAATTAGAGATTTTCGCTGTGATAAGCTCTCATCTTTTCGCGCTTTTGCAGAGCTTTGCATTACCCGACAGATAATTACTGCTATTAAAACAGCAACACGACAAAAGCATATACCCCTAAACTCCTATGTATCATTGAATAAGCCTATATATGACGAAGATTCTGATCGCACGTTATTAGATGTTATCTCTGGTTCTAAGGTAACTGACCCAGAGGAATTGATAATAAGCAGAGAAGAATTTGACGATATTGAGGAAAAAATGGGTGAGATTTTAAGTTCTTTAGAATGGCAAGTGCTTATGTCTTATTTGGAGGGCAAGTCATACCAGGAAATCGCAGTAGATTTAGATAGACATGTAAAATCTATAGATAACGCACTTCAGAGGGTAAAGCGTAAGTTAGAACGCTATCTAGAAAAACGAGACGCATAAAATGGGATCGGATGAATCCGATCCTTGTTTTTTTACACCAATGGTTACCAAAAATATTCTTCAAAAAAGATGTTGACTTTTATTCCAGGGCGTTATATAATGTAACTTGTCAGTCGGGCCGACGTAGCTCAATTGGCAGAGCAGCTGACTTGTAATCAGCAGGTTGCGGGTTCGAGTCCCATCGTCGGCTCCATATTTACTTTTAAAGCTTAATAGTTTGTGGAGAGGTTCCCGAGTGGCCAAAGGGAGCAGACTGTAAATCTGCCGGCTCAGCCTTCGAAGGTTCGAATCCTTCTCTCTCCACCATTTTATCTACGCGGGGTAGAGCAGCTGGTAGCTCGTCGGGCTCATAACCCGGAGGTCACAGGTTCAAGTCCTGTCCCCGCAACCAACTTTGCCCATATAGCTCAGTAGGCAGAGCGTCACCTTGGTAAGGTGGAGGTCACCGGTTCAATCCCGGTTATGGGCTCCAGCTTTAAACTCAAGTATATCAAGGGTTTGGAGAATTACAAGGTGAGCATAAAATAGATAGATAAACGGTGGTACTGCTACGGTACTGCTACACAGTTTAAAAAATGTCCTCTCTACAAGTTAGAGAGGTTTTTTTATTATAAAAAGAAGGATGGAGGGGAAATAATAACCCCTCTATTTTTATTTATTCCGGTAAAAATTAAAGTACTAAACTGCCTAATTTTTTAAAGATATTTAAATAATCGTGATTAAAAGCTATGAGGCATTATATAAAGTCATATTATAGAAGGTGACATATATATCTTAATATTTCTTTACTATATTGCTTTATACCATAAAGAACTCGTCTGTTATGAGATGGTTATAGTCTCCAAACTATGATAACATGATTATTAAATGAACGCATTCATAAAAAAAGTTAGGGAGATGAATATGCAAACAGTTAAAAAAGAGTATGTTGAAAAGCGATTAAATAATCTAAGGAAGCGGATGAGTGAGAATGGTATTGATTTTTCAATTATTTGGGACCCAGATAATCAGTACTATCTTAGTGGATTTCGAGCAATTTCTTATTCTAGACCAATAATATTACTTGTGTATCCAGATAAAACTCAGTATATTATTCCTGCGCTAGAAGATGACCATGCCCGTGAAAATGCTAAAGTTGATGAATTTTTTGTATATCATGAGAAATATTCAAATAGTCACCTTGATACTACTTTTTATCAGCCCCTAGAGCGAATTGTTGAGAAATTAAATGAAGCAAAAGTGTTAGGACTTGAACTAAATACATTGCCTGCATCATTATATAAGAAATTGCAAATTAAAGGATTTAAAATTAAAGATATTAGTCATGAGCTTATTGAAATGCGTGCTATTAAAGATGAAGAAGAAATATATTGGTTAGATCAAGCTGGATTTTTATCAGATGTAGCATTAGAGGCCTCTTTCCAAAATTTAAAAGTAGGTATGAGTGAATTGGAATTTGACTCAAATGGTGATCGTAAATTATTAGAAATTGCCTCTAAAAAATACCCAGATAACATAGTTGGTTATGAAAATTGGACCTGTTCTGGAATAAAGCGAAGTGCTATGCCACACCTGTATTCTAGTACTAGAAAATTTGAAAAAGATGATGTTGTTGTACACAGTCGTCAGGTTTGGATTAACGGCTATAGAGCAGAAAATGAGCGTACTTTTTTAATAGGTAAACCCAATGAGGAACAAAGGAAGTGTTTACAGTTAGCAATTGAAGCGCAGAGAATAGGTATGGAAGCAGTTAAACCAGGGGTAAAGGCAAAAGATGTGGATATTGCTTCATTTAATGTTATAAAAAAGGCAGGGTATGCTGACTTTATACAGCATAGGATTGGCCATGGTTTGGGCTTGACCGAGCATGAAGAGCCTTATCTTCGCTTTGATAATGAGATTGTTTTAAAAGAAGGGATGGTTTACACTATTGAGCCCGGAATTTATGTTCCAGGTGTTGGTGGCTTTCGCCATTCAGATACGGTAATAGTTACTAAAGATGGATGTAGAAGTATAACAAAATACCCTCGGGAATTTAGGGATTTATTGTTTGATAGCGAATAGGAGGTTTTAATAATAATATGGACAATAAAATTGATAAGACGATTTTTTGGCCATCAATAATTGTTGTGGTATTGGCAACTTTGGCGTTAGTATTTTTTAGAGATACGGCTGGACCAGTTACTGAAAGATTATTGACTGGGATTAATACTAATTTAGATTGGGCCTTTGAATTTTTAACTATTGGTTTATTTATTATTTTGCTCTGGTTAATTTTTGGGCCTTATGGAAAAGTAAAATTGGGAAAGGAAAATGAACATCCAGAGTTCTCACGATTTAGTTGGGGTGGAATGCTATTTTGTGCTAGTATGGGAACTAGTATTATGTTTTGGTCAATTGTGGAACCCTTGTACTATTATACTGGACCCCCATTTGGTATAGAAGCTAACTCTCTAGAGGCCGCTGATTACGCATTAAGTTACGGTCTATTTCACTGGGGGATTTCAGCATGGGCTTTGTATGCACTTCCTGCTGTTGTAATCGCATATAACTTTTTTGTGAGAAGGGATACTTCCCTTAGAATCAGTTCTTCCTGTAGTGGGGTGCTAGGAAAGCATGCTAATGGGCTATTGGGGAAAACTATAGATATACTAGTTATTTGGAGCATGATTGGAGGCTTGGGCACATCGTTGGGTTTGGGTGTCCCTATGGTAGCTGCGGTTATGGGGGAAGTTTTTGGATTGGAACCTAATTTGGGACTAAATATATTTATTATTATTCTTTGGACAGTTATATTTAGTTCTAGTGCCTATCTAGGACTATATAAAGGAATTCGAAGACTCAGCGATTTGAATATCTATTTAGCTTTAGGATTGGCATTGTTTGTTATTATAACGGGTCCAACATTATTTATACTTTCATATTTTACAAATAGTATGGGTATTATGCTGGATAACTTTTTAAGAATGAGCTTATATACAGATCCGATTTTCGAGAGTGGTTTCCCTCAGGGGTGGACAGTCTTTTATTGGGCGTGGTTTGCAGCAACAGCTCCATTTATAGGAATATTTGTTGCTCGCATCTCTAAAGGAAGATCCATACGAGAGCTTGTTTCTAATGTGCTATTATGGGGATCTGTTGGCAGCTGGTTGTATTTTGCTGTATTTGGTGGTTATGCTATGAACTTAGAATTAACAGGTCAGGTACCTTTAACAGGGATTTTATATGATCAGGGAGGACAAGCGGTAGTTGTAGCAGTTCTCAAATCGTTGCCATTTGCACCAGTGGTTCTAACATTTTTTTTAATACTAGGTTTTATCTTCTTAGCAACTTCGTTAGATTCTGCTAGTTATGTTATTGCCAGTATAGCTACATCTGAACTGAAAGGAAATAAGGAACCTGCTCGATGGCATCGGTTATTATGGGGCTTAATGCTTGCAATTATGTCAATTGGATTGACTTTTGTAGGTGGGCTTACAGTTGTACAAACATCTTCCGTATTAGTATCAGTACCTGTGCTAATAATGTACATTTTACTAGCTCTTTCATTAATAAAATGGCTTAAGCAAAACGACGATAAACATATATATGTAAGTAAATAGTGAAGGTGTGTTTAAAAGAGTGAAAGATAATAGAAAAGAAATACAAAGAGAGCGAATGTATAGGTATTTTATTGATGCAACAGCGGAAGTGATAGAAAATGAAGGTATAGAAAAAGTGAGCATTAGAAAAATTGCAGATAAAGCAGGGTATACTAGTTCCACTGTGTATAATTATTTTCAAGAGTTTTCACATTTGTTATATTTTGCTGCGATGAGATTTACAAAAGAATATATAGACGAATTGCCTAACTATATGAATCGAGGTACAAATACTGTTGAAAAATGGCTCTACAGTTGGGAGTGTTTTTGTAAACATTCTTTTGAAAAGCCTCAAATATATTCTATTATATTTATTGATAATTTGGGGATAGTGCCAGAGGATATGTTGAAAGATTATTATAAAATATACGAAAAAGATTTAATGGGATTGCCTAAAAATTTACAAGATATAGTGTTACAACATACTTTCTCTAAAAGAAGTGCACTTTATCTTCAACAAGCAATAAAAGAGGGTTTTATTACCTCGGAAGATGTCGACTTTATTTCAGAAACTACATTGCTAATTTGGACCGGAATGATGGCAACATTTAAAAATAACAGGAGGAAAATTTCTCCAGAGAAAGCTACTGAGCAAACACTTTACTATGTACGTGAAAGTTTAATGAAGGTTATTGCTCCAGAAAAGAAAAAGGATATAAGAATGCAAATATTATTGTAGAAAAATTAAGTACTATATAGTTTACTATTAAAACCTCTTAGAGTTTAGCAAACTTTTAAGAGGTTTTAATAGACTTTTGATATTACAATGATTTATCTGTGTCTTGTCGGAGTCAAATAGTTAAAGTATTTACAGTAGAACTTAAAGGATATATGAGCATGACAAGAAAGGTTATTATTTATAGCATTTTCATAGAGGAGGACTGCATGATTAGAAACCCAATTACAGATTTAAATAATAAAAACATAGTAGCAGGTTTTGTTTCTGCCATATTAGCTATAGTAGGTCCGCCAGTTCTTATTTTAGAGGCAGCGGCAAATGGTAACTTTACTACAGAGCAGACAATATTCTGGATGTTTTCTGTCTACTTTTTTGGGGGTATTTTTAGTATAGTCATGCCTTTGCTTTTTCGAATTCCTGTTGTAGGAGCCCATTCTATTACAGGAGTGGCTTTTTTGGCAACAGTTACAGCCCAATTTACTTTTAATGAACTAATAGCTGCATACATCTTTTCTAGCCTTATTATGTTGCTGACTGGGTATTTGGGTGTTTTTTCAAAGCTTATGGATTACGTGCCTAAAGAAATAATTGCAGCAATGCTGGCAGGGATGATTACTCAGTATATGGTGAATTTTATTATTTCCATTAACCAATTATGGTTAGTGGGAGGGGTTGCTCTTGTTGCTTTTTTTGTTTTCAGTAAGTGGGTTAAGCGCATTCCGCCAATGATAGCAGCTATTACAACAGGACTTATTATGCTACTCTTAACTCATCCCTTGAGCAGTAGGGGAGTAGAAATGGCTTTTGTTATCCCTGGTATTCAGACACCTGAATTCAACCCAGTTATATTTCTATCCGTTTCATTGCCCTTGGCCTTACTAATTTTAAGCAATGATGCAGCTGTGGGTATTGGCGCCTTAGAACAAAATGGTTATCGTCCGCCTGTGAGCAGACTTGTTTCCTATAGTGGAATTTTCTCAATTATCACAAGTTTTTTTGGTGGCCAGTCTGCAAATGTTGCGGGAATGATGTCAGCTATATGCTCTGATCCAGAGGCTGGGCCTAAGGAACAGAGGTATATGGGAGCTGTTGTCTCGGGAGTTATTATTCTCTTGTTCGGCATTTTTTCATGGAAGCTAGTTCCTTTTATTGAGGCTCTCCCCCGAGAATTTACATCTATGCTAGTGGGATTTGCTCTTATAGGTGTGTTTGGAAACAGCTTACATGTGAGTTTTTCTAAAGCTACTATGAAAATCAGCTCAGCCTTTACGTTTATTATAGCCATATCAAATATTACAATTTTGCATATCAGTGCACCTGTGTGGGCCTTGTTGGCAGGTACAATTATTGCAAAGTATATCGAAAACCCGAGCAGGTAACTCAATTACTGCTGATTTTGAATAACTTGATTACTTTTAACTATAAATATTGATTTATACTTAGATATAAACCACAATGCAAGGAAAAAAGAAAGTAAATCTGCCAGGGGAAATGCCAGCCAGACCCCACTTAAATTAAACATAAATGGTAGTACCAGCAATAAAGGAATTAAAAGTAGCACCTGTCTGGAAAGTGACAAGATAAGGGCTACTTTAGCATTTCCTAAGGCTTGAAAAACACCGCCGGTAACAATTTGAATACCAATAGTAAAAGATACGGCAAACATTATCCTTAAAGCAGTTGCGCCCATTTCAATGGCAGCAGTATCAGTAGTAAAAATTAACATGAGTTGCTTAGGGAAAATCATTATGATGAAAAAGGTAAATATAACTATAGCTGTGGCTGACTTAAAGGCCAACCCTATAGATTCACGTACTCGTTCATGGTTATTAGCACCATAGTTAAAGCCAACCAAAGGCACAAGCCCTTGGACTATACCAACCACTGGCATGATAGAAAACATAATTATTCGATGCACAATACCAAAAACAGCCACCCCTAAATCGCCACCGTACAAAATTAACATGTGGTTAGCCAAGACAAACATAATGCTACCTGCTGCTTGTTGAGCAAAGGCGGAAGACCCGACAGCTAGTATTTGCTTTAGCACAAATACTTTTGGGCGTAGGTAGCTTAAGTTAAAGGCTAGACTGCTCTTTCCACTGGCAAAATAAAATATTAGGTAAACAACGGTAACAGCTTGTGAAAGGACGGTGGCTAAAGCCGACCCCTTAATGCCCATGCCAAAACCAAAAATAAATAAGGGGGTCAGGATGATATTTAACGTAGCAGAAATAACCATTGTCATCATGGCGGTTCTAGCATTTCCTTCTGAGCGAACTACGTTATTCATAGAAAAAGCGAAAGCAAAGAAGAATGTACCGTAAAGGATAATTCCCAGATAGTCTTGGGCGTAAGGTAAAATAGTTTCACTAGAGCCAAATAGGTATAAAAGAGGAGTCAACAAGCTTAGGCCAAATAGAATGCCCGCAATGCTGACTAATAAAATTAGTGAAATAATATTTCCAAATACCTGGTTGGCATCATCTAGTTTATTAGCTCCAAGCATTCTAGAAATTGCAGAAGATCCACCAATGCCAATACAGCCTGCCACTGCCATGACTAGCATTTGGACGGGGAAAGCTATAGAAATGGCAGCTACTCCAATTGTGCCTACTGCTCTTGCTACAAAGATAGTATCAACTACGTTGTATAAAGCCATCACAAACATACCAAATGTTGCTGGAACTGCTAAATTAACTAATAGTTTAGGTATTGGTTCCTTTCCCAAACGTTCACTTTGTTGTTTCACTGAAAAGACTCCTCTCTTTTTGAATGTACCCTGCCGCATTTGAAGCCATTTTTGTTAATAACCTCAAAGCGGTCTCTACTTCTTCCTCGGTCATTCCCTCGCTTAAAATCTCTGTCCAGCGATTAAGAATAGTAAACAAATGAGGTTCAAATGCTTTTGCCTTCTCAGTAAGAAAGATTTGATGTGAGCGCAGATCTTTTGTGTTTTGTTTTCTTATAATATAGCCTGTGGTTTCTAGTTTTCTAATTGCTCGGGCGGTGGTACCCTTATCTATATTTAATGATAGAGATAGCTCTTCTTGGGGTAAGCCATCTTTATGGTACAGGGCTATTAAAAACAACACTTGCCCTTTGCCAATGTTGTGTGGCTCTAACTCCTTATTAATAAATATGTGTCCATAACGATAAAGTATAGATATCCACTTGCCTAAAGATATATTTTGCATAAATAGCACCTCGCAGTATATTGGTTGCATTTGCAACGATAGTTACAGTATAGCTGAAATATGGTTGTAAACGCAACCAATTTTAATAAAAAGGTTAGTAGAAATTTTGGGTAATTTATACTAAAATAAAACAAAAGTACTGCGGAGGTGATGACATGGGTATTTCAGTTTCCATCCTTGGTACAGTCGAGTACAAATCAGGATCAAGCCTTCAAAAAAAACTAGTAGAGCTACGGCAACAAGGTGGGGTTCAAGATATAATGGTTTTACTGGAGCATCCGCCAACACTAACTTTTGGTAAGAGAGAGAATTACAATAATATTATTGTTTCTATTGAAGAATTAGAAAGAATGGGAGTAGATTTATGCAAGAGTAACCGTGGTGGAGATATCACTTATCATGGCCCTGGCCAAGTGGTGGGCTATCCTATAATAGATCTCAGAAATCACGGAAATAGTGTCAAAGAGTACGTAAATAAGCTTGAACAAGTGTTTATCAATCTATTAAATGAAGAGTATCAGTTAGCAGCAACCAGAGTGGACAAGTATAGAGGAGTGTGGCTTGGGGATGAAAAAATAGTGGCAATAGGCTGTTCTGTTAAGCGAGGTGTAACTATGCACGGTTTTGCATTTAATGTAAATACAAACCTAGGCCACTATAAATTGATTAACCCATGCGGCATCACCGATAAAGGTGTTACTTCCCTTGAAAAAATAACTGGAAAGCAGTATGATATGCAGGTAGTGAATGAACTGGTAATAAAGCACTTTTGTAAAGTGTTTAATGTAAAATCTGAGATAATAGAACCTTCAGAGTTGAAACGACTAGTAGCGTATCTTGACAAGGAAAAATAAGTTATGGTATCACTAGCGTTGCAAAACAATAAAACTAACTTTGTCAATACCTAAAGCTTGAAAATATTGAGGAAACACCTGCCTAACACAAAAAAAATCCTT
>NZ_JBNPXS010000035.1:0-30896 GCF_050433185.1 Desulfitispora alkaliphila | reverse complement strand
ATCAAAGTTGATGGTTTTACTTGAGAAATTTTCTGGTTTTGTGTATAATTCATTTTGAAGTCCTCCTTGGGTATAAATTAAGGGTCCTTTTTGCTTCGAAGCTTTGGACACCTCGTATGATACCAAGGGGGCTTTTTTTATTCAATCCTCATTTAAATTCATTACAGGAATGCTCCTTTAAACTGTTTGTTAGGCAAAACCGATGCCTTAACTATGGCTACATCATAACCTATAGATCCACTAAGTGAAGTGAGCTTTGTCAAAGGAGGAGAGTGATTTAAATCACTTTTTAGATTAATCCGCTACTGTGGGTATAGATACGGGTAGCGTACCTGAAGGAGAAAATTCTCCAAAAATAGCTTTTACGGCTGCTGTTAAATTTGGTTCGTGGCTACCATAAATAGCTAGATAAGTATTGACTTCCGGCAAATGCATAAGGTCATATGGGTTGTCCAGGGCTATAACTATCACGTCAGTATCTGCGTGGTTAGCCTTTTGTAATAACTTCCGTAATAAAGCTAGTTCCTCACTGGTATCAGTTATATTGCTAGTTCCCAGGATTATTAAATCGTTATCCTCAATTAGATTTAAGCTTTGTAAGTCTAGGGACTTGTTGGCGTATGATTTGTACTCTGGAACTAAGTTGTTACTATCAGTTATAAGTGTTAATGCCTTTTTTATAAACTCAAGGTGTTCATTTTCTGGCATTAATATTGCAATATCTTTAGTATCATTGATGTTTACTGGCAGCCTATTAGTTTCGTCTCTAATCAGGGTCACAGCTTGCTTTGCGATGTCTATTTCTACTTTTTTGTTATAACTACTTCCTACAATTGATGTGGCTGCCTCTACTGCTTTTGCTTCGCTTTCTTCCAAGGGTTCCAACAAGTTATATTGGTCTTTTAAATCTAAAATTCGCTTAACTGATTCGTCTATGCGTTCTTCAGAAATAGTTCCTTCTGCCACAGCATTCAAGATGGAATTAAAAGTAACCTCTAGGTCATTGGGCATTAGAATGATATCAGCACCTGCCTGGATAGCCATAACAACAGCTTCTTCCTCGCCAAAGTGATCGCTGATAGCTTTCATGGTAAAGGCATCAGTAACAATTACCCCGTCAAAATGAAGCTCATCTCGAAGCAACTGGGTCAAAACTTTATGGGATAGAGTAGCGGGAATAGTTATTTCATCACCATTTTTTTTAGAGACCAGCTTAGTATTATCTATTTCAGGGAAGGTAACATGAGCTGTCATAATCATATCGATGCCTACCTCAATTATTTCTCTAAAAGGTTTTAATTCCACTTGGTCCAACCTTTCCCTAGAGTGGGGAAGAGAGGGGAGTTCTAAGTGGGAATCGGTATCTGTGTCTCCATGGCCTGGGAAATGTTTAGCAGTTGCGATAATTCCTTCGCTGTGTAAACCCTCCATATATGAGATGCCGAGTTTAGATACTAAGTCAGGATCGGCTCCAAAAGAGCGAGTATTTATTACTGGGTTAGCAGGATTATTATTTACATCTAATACTGGGGCAAAATTCAAATTAATACCTAGAGCTTTTAGTTCTTGTGCCATTACTTTAGCTGCTTGGTATGTAGTATCTGGAGATCCTGTTGCACCTAGAGCCATATTGCCAGGCATATTAGTACCTTGAGGTAGTCTTTGTACTCTTCCACCTTCTTGGTCAATTGATATGAACATGGGGATAGAAGATGTATTTTGTAGCTGGTGCGTAAACTTAGCTAATTGGTGAGAAGTCTCAATATTTTTTTCAAAAAGGATTACACCACCTAAATGATAACCCTTAATCATTTGTTCAGTACCTGGGTTCATGCCTGTGGTATTTTCCCCTTGCCACATTCTAATATCAGGCATTAGCATTTGGCCTACTTTTTCCTCAATAGTCATGTGGGAAATGATTTTATCAACCTTGGAGTCTTGTGGTTCAACACCTGTATCACAAGCGGTAAATAAAAATATGAACATTAGAAGCAATAAAAGAATAGAAAACCGTTTCATTTTTTTCCTCCTATATAGTATTTAGACTCATCTTACATCCTTTATTAGTACCAATGCAATCGCATTAATTTGAATAAATGTGAATAAATTGAAATCAATAAGCAGGAATTAGAAATTAAACCTAGTAATGAACGTATAAGGAGTAAATTAAATTAATAAGGATGTGACTGAGATGATCACTGAAGTGTTGGCAAGCATTTTTAAAATTGTAGTTCCGCTGCCCAATAACCCTTTAAAAGAATTGAATTGTTACGTAATAAAGGGTGAAGAGAGAAATCTGATGATAGATACGGGAATGAATAGAGAAGAGTGCCTTACTGCTTTGCAAAAGGGAGTTAATGAGTTGCAGCTTTCTTTAGATCAAACAGATTTTTTTATAACTCACATGCATGCAGACCACTCTGGGCTAGTTCCCCATTTGGCAACTGCTACTTCTAAAGTGTACAGTCATCAGCCTGATGCAAATATTATTAATGGAAATATGAATTGGCAGGATATGCTTGATTATGCTAAAAAAAGTGGAATGCCTAAAAAAGTTCTGCAAAATGCTCTAGAAAAACATCCAGGCTATAAGTACAGAGCAAAAGATAAGCTGGATTTTACCTTTCTTAAAGATGGGCAGGTTCTCCGTATTGGACCGTATTCCCTAAAATGTATTGTGACTCCAGGTCATACGCAGGGTCACATGTGCTTGTATGAACCGAAGAAAAAAATCTTATTTTCAGGAGATCATATACTAGGAAAGATCACCCCAAACATATCACTATGGACGGATCATGGAAATCCCTTAAAAGATTACCTAGAAAATCTAGAAAAAATAAATCAATATCCAATTGAGCTGGTATTACCAGGGCATCGAGAGTTAATGTCAAATTGCAGTAAACGGATTAAACAATTAAAGGAACACCACTACAAGAGACTAGCAGAGATAGTTGAGATTTTGCATAAGGGGGCAGAAGATGCGTACCAAATTGCGTCCCAGGTGAAATGGGATATGACTTATAAGTCCTGGGATGAATTTCCTGTGCCGCAGAAATGGTTTGCCACAGGGGAGGTAAATGCCCATTTAAGGTATTTGCTGGATGAAGGAAAGATAAAGCGGGAATTTAAACAGGGGATGTTTATATTTTCATTGTAAGTGAGGTTTAAGAACCCTCACTTACAATTTTATTAGACATACCCGTGGTGTTTTTCTAATATCTGCACTGCTCTATCTAAATGTTTTTCATCGGTTAATACAGTTACCATAAAACTTTTTCCACCAGCAAGCCCGTAACCTTTACTAGCCATGCCGCTTACTGACGGGTCAGCTCCCATTAGAGTTCTAGTGTCGTTGTTGCTAAAGCGATCCACATCTTGAGAGTAAATACTTAATCCTGTCTGGGTTTCAGCTTGTCCCGCAATAGGGTTATTTATTTTCTCGTCAATGGAGACACCGTACCTACTCACTCTATCTATATTGGCTTCAGTTATACCTGCAGTTTTTAATTCTTTAGTTGCTTCTTCTGCTCTAGTGCTGCTTGGGAAATAGGCTGTAATTGAAAGTTCGCCATCCTTGAGTTTCATTTGTTAATCATCCCCTCCTTTGTTGTTTTACTGTAGTCTTAGTATTATAATTTTCTATAAATTATATTTATATTGTACATACTAAAATAAATTTTATTTTTTATATATAAGAGGTGTCAGAATAAACCCTTTCTAAAAGACTAAGAAGCTGATATAATACAATTGTATAAGTTTGTAATAATATAATATAAAGAAAGGAGGTGGAACTATGAAGTTAATTCCAAAATTGATACTAGGTATTGTAGTAGGTATTATAATTGGTTTAGCAGCGCCAGAATTTTTTGCGCGACTGCTCATTACTTTTAAGGAAATCTTCGGACAGCTTATTGGATTTGCGATTCCACTAATTATTATATTCTTTATTGTTAGCGGTGTTGCAAGTATCGGTAAACAGTCTGGCAGGATAGTTGCTTCAACAGCTGGTATTGCATATTCATCTACTGTACTAGCGGGAACTTTGGCCTATGTGATGGCAATAATTTTTATTCCTATGTTTACTACTTCTGGCGGAGAAGTAGCTAAAGGTGTTGTTGGCCTAGATCCCTTCTTCAAAATAGAGGTAGCACCCTTAGTTGGGGTAATGACTGCTTTGGTGACAGCGTTTGTTTTTGGTATAGGGATTGCTAAAACTGAAAGCAGTACGATGAAAAACTTCTTTGATGAAGGAAAAAAAGTAATAGAGCTACTGATTGTAAAAGTGATAATTCCTATTTTGCCTATTTATATCGCAGGAATATTTACAGAGTTAGCTGCGGAGGGAACAGTTTTTGAAACACTGGCTACTTTTGGTGTAGTGCTTATGCTTGCAGTATTTACTCATTGGGTTTGGTTGATTATTCAATACTCAATAGCAGGAGCATTTACAGGAAAATCGACTTTTGGTGCTTTAAAAACCATGCTGCCAGCATACTTTACGGCTCTAGGAACAATGTCTAGTGCTGCTACAATTCCGGTAACGCTTAGACAAGCTAAGGCTAATAAGGTACGAGAGGAAGTTGCTGATTTCGCAGTACCCCTTTCTGCAACAATTCATCTTTCAGGAAGTACGATAACCTTAACCCTTTGTGCTGTAGCTGTTATGGTTATGTCCTCTGGACTATCCATGCCAGGATTTTTGGATATCATGCCATTTATCCTGATGCTAGGAGTGGTAATGGTAGCTGCTCCAGGTGTGCCTGGAGGAGCAGTAATGGCCGCTCTTGGGTTGTTGACTACAATGCTAGGGTTTACTGAAACAGCTTTAGGGTTGATGATTGCCCTATATATGGCTCAGGATAGCTTTGGGACAGCTGCCAATGTGACAGGTGACGGAGCTATTGCCATGCTAGTAGATAAAATTGCAAAATAAAAATAAGACTTCTGGTAATTATACCAGAAGTCTTATTTTTTATTTTATATAAAAAAACTCCAGCACAAAAAGGGTTTTAATAAACGCTAATAGAATTAATTATTACTATTATTTTCTAATAAATAGAACTAATAGGTCGCTATGTGAATAACTTAGATATAACTGATTATAATTTGACCATTGATTAGAATAATGCACCGCTAGCAAGGCTTTAAATATCATTAGAATGGATAATGAGGAGAGTAGTAAAAGAGGGGTGAGGCTTTTGTATACATTACCGGAAACTATAACAGTGCACTATGCTGCTGAATTAAAGGAACAGCTTTCTGAGATTGTTAAAAAAGCAGACAAAGATAATGAAGTAATATTAGATGCTCAGTCTGTTGAAGATATAGATGCTTCAGGAGTACAATTACTACTTTCATGTTACAAAGCTGTTGTAGAAAAACAAGCAGTCTTAAAAATTATTAATAAGAATGTGGTTTTTGAAAACATGTTACAGCTTTCTGGGGCTAGCTGTTTACTTAATGAGGAAGGGAGTTTTAATAATGAGTAAATTAATATTTGTAGTAGATGATTCTAGAACGGTTCGCGCTTCCTTGGAGTATACGCTAAAAAAAGGCGGTTTTGAAGTAGTATCTGCAGATGATGGACAATCGGGACTAGAGAGTTTAGAAAGCTTAAAAAAGCAAGGCAAGAGACCTTCGATGATTATAACTGACATAAACATGCCACGAATGGATGGCATTACCTTTATAAAGAATGTGAAGAAAGACGCTTCCTTAAAGTTCATTCCTATTCTAGTACTGACAACAGAGTCACAAACCCAAAAGAAAATGGAAGGAAAAGAAGCTGGAGCGTCAGGGTGGTTAGTAAAACCTTTTAAACCAGAGCAACTAATGGGGGTTGTTAAGAAATTTGTCCGATAGGTGGTGAGGCAAAATGATCGATGAAGATTTAATTTCAACGTTCCTGGAAGAAACTGGAGAAAACTTACAGTTGGTTGAAGAGGGATTATTGGCCTTAGAAAATAACCCGCGGGATCAAGAGCAAATAGACCTGGTTTTTAGAGCTATGCACACTATCAAAGGTGGAGCTGGGCTAATGGGATTTGAGCGAATAAGCCATATTGCGCATCACTTGGAGAATGTGCTTGAACAGATTAGAGAGATGGGCACTGGTATTTCCGACAATCTATTTGGAGTTCTGCTTGAAGGTACAGATCTTATAAAAAAGATAATGGATAGTGACGATTTAAGTGGCAGCCAATTTCAAGACCAGATAGACAATCTGGAGCATGCACTTAGTATTTTTCAAGTTGAAAAATCAGCTAAAGCAGGTGATGGAAATGAAGACATACCAGTTAACGAAGGAAAGTTGAACTACTATAAAGTAGGATTACGGTTTAGAAGTGATATATTTGAAACGGGAACAGACCCTTTGATGTTACTAATGGAGATAGAGGAACAAGGGCGTATATTGTGCAGCTTCTTAAATAAAAGTTCTCTTCCCCCAATACATGCTTTAGACCCATATAAATTGTATGTATCCTGGGTTGTATTTATGGAAACTGAAAAAACAAAAAGCGAGATAGAAGATGTATTTATTTTTGTACAAGATGAAAATGAAATTAATATTGAAGAAATTACACAGGATATACATTTGTGGTTCGATAACAATGCATCCTGTTGTGATAGCTTGGTTGACCAAGGATTAATTGCTGTACCAGAGTTAGATAGCTTAAGGAAAAAACTTATAGGAGTAGGAGAAAGTCTATATAAAGAGGGAAAATTAAAACAAAAGAAGGATAATATAGACCAAAGTAACAACCAGCCTAAAGATTATGGAATTGCTAATACAATTAGGGTAGACACAAACAAATTG
The DNA here is from genome assembly GCF_050433185.1 of Desulfitispora alkaliphila. Lineage (NCBI taxonomy): Bacteria > Bacillati > Bacillota > Desulfitisporia > Desulfitisporales > Desulfitisporaceae > Desulfitispora > Desulfitispora alkaliphila. The sequence goes on along the minus strand of NZ_JBNPXS010000035.1, from coordinate 24,079 downwards.
GAAGACATACTAAACCAAATAGCAGAGCTGCTAATTGCTCAGTCACGGGTAAAGGAAATGGTTTCCCGATTTTCTGGCGCAAACAAATCATTAAATGTAGAAATAGATAATTCTTTTCAAGAAGTTGACAAGATAATTAGGAGCATTCAAGAGAAGGTAATGACAACTAGTATGATACCAATTGGAGGAGTTTTCACGAGGTTTCAGCGTATGGCCAGAGATTTAGCTCGCGAAAATGGGAAAGAAGTTGAATTGAAGCTGGAAGGAAAAGAAACTGAATTAGATAAGAAAGTGATTGAGCAAATTACAGATCCCTTAAAGCACTTGTTACGTAACGCAATAGATCATGGCCTTGAAAAACCTGAGGAGAGAGTAGCTTTAGGGAAGCCCAGTAAAGGTACTATTGAGTTAAACGCATATCATCATGAAGGTAATATAGTTATTGAAATCAGTGATGATGGTAAGGGAATAGATGAAGATATGGTTATGTCCAAGGCCCTAGAAAGGGGTTTGATTGACCCTGAACAAAACTTTAGTAGTACAGAAATTTTAAATTTACTCTTTAAACCTGGATTTTCTACAGCAAAAGAAATTACTGATATATCAGGTCGTGGAGTAGGATTAGATGTAGTATTAACAAATATCAAAAGTCTTAGGGGAAGTGTAGAGCTAGACACAGAGAAGGGCAAGGGCACAAAGTTTGTTGTAAAGTTGCCGTTAACCTTGGCTATTATAGACGGTATGATTGTCAGAGTAGGTGAAGAGAAATTTGTTGTTCCGTTAAATGCAATTGTAGAATTTGTGAAGATATCTAAGGAAAATATTAAGCTAGCTGAAGGCAAAGGCAAGTTGATAAATTTAAGGGATGAGTTTATTCCTTGTACCGCATTATATGAGATCTTAAATATTGAACCAGATTTCTTTGAACCATCAGATGGAATAGTAATTGTTTTGAAAGATGGTGACAGAAAACTAGCTGTTCTTTTAGATGAAATAATTGGTCAGGAACAAGTTGTGATTAAGAGTATAAAGGAAAATCTAGAACAAGTTGAAGGCATAGCTGGAGCTACAATTATGGGAGATGGAAGTGTTGCTGTTATTATTGATGTACTCTCTCTATTTAGGATGAGTAGGAATAGGAAGTGAAAAGGGATGACAGAACACGGGGGTTATACGATAAAATTAACTGATGATGAATTTGTAAAGATAAAGAGTATGGTTTTTAAAGAGATAGGTGTAAACTTAACTGAAGCTAAGCGAAGTCTCGTAATCTCTAGGCTAAATAAGCGCTTAAGAGAGTTAGGCCTCCTGAGTTTTTCTCAATACATAGAGTATACCCAAGATAACAGGGATGAATTGGAAATTATTTTCAATCGGATTACGACAAATGTCACAAAATTTTTTAGAGAGAACCACCATTTTGAATATCTATATGAGCAATATTTGCCTGTGCTTGAACAAAAAATCACTAATATTGATGACAGTAATAAAACACTGCGTGTATGGTCTGCTGCTTGTTCTACAGGAGAAGAACCCTATACTATTGCTATGGTATTAAGTGAATACTTTGCAAATAAGCCTAAATGGAATTATAAAATATTAGCTTCTGATATTAATACTGAAACCTTAAAGAAAGCAAGCAGTGGCATTTATACCAAGAAAGAAGTAGAAGAAATTCCATATAATATGTTGAAAAAATATTTTCAAGTTGGAACTGGGCAGAACAGCGGTTTATTTAAAATTAAAGATATTGTTCGCAATAACATAAGCTTTCGGAAAATAAATCTAACAGCAGAAAAGGAGTATCCTATTCAATCAGCACTTGACATTATTTTTTGCCGAAATGTCTTCATTTACTTTAGCAGGGAAACTCAAGCTAAAGTCCTGAATAGATACTACGAACATCTCAAGCCTGGTGGTCTTTTGTTTTTGGGCCACTCAGAATCTATTGGAACTGCTCAAGAACTCCGAGAAAAATGGGCATTTAAGAGGCATACAATCTATGAACGCCTCTAAAGGGGGTACTATTGTTTGAAAAAGAGTTTTAATAAAAAGTTTAATCGTACTATGTACGAAATATTTGCAGGAGACTTTTTCGCAACAAAAGAACAAAACGTGGTCCTTACAACGCTATTAGGTTCGTGTATATCTGTTTTTTTGCGAGACAGAGTTAGCGGTGTGGTGGGGTTAAATCACTTTATGCTTCCAGGTTCTATCAAGGTTGAAGAACTTATTTTTGACGAAGATGCTCGCTATGGGATCAATGCCATGGAGCTAATGATAAATGATATGATGAAAATAGGCGCGAGAAAAAATAGATTACAGGCAAAAGTTTTTGGGGGCGGGCAAGCCTTAGATAATACACTTAACAATGTTGCAAAGTCTAATATTACTTTTATTGATTCTTATTTAAGTATGGAAGAGATCCCCATAGTAGCTCAAGATGTAGGGGGGAATTATGGGAGAAAGCTATTTTTCTTTCCAGATACATATGATGTTTATCTAAAAAGAATTAGATATCAGAGCACACTAGATAATGCAGTGAAAAGTGAAAAGAGATTTTTACATTGGATGCGAGAGCAGAGAAGTAGGGAGAGCGAGGTAACACTATTTGGCGAAAGCCAAGGAGGTGTGGTGAGTGCAAAGAAAAGCAATTAAAGTTCTCATAGTAGATGATTCCGCTTTAGTAAGAGAAGTGCTGGGCAGGATCCTTTCTCAGGACCATGAAATTGAAGTTGTTGGGACAGCAATAGACCCTCTTTTTGCTATAAAGCAAATAAAAGAACAGAGACCTGATGTGATAACACTAGACTTGGAAATGCCAAGAATGGACGGTCTAACGTTCTTAGAAAAACTAATGTCTACTTATCCAATTCCTGTTGTAGTAATAAGTTCATTAGCTCAAAAGGGTAGTTCAAATACCATCAAGGCTCTAGAATTAGGGGCTGTAGACTTTGTTTCCAAGCCTAAAAGCGGTATAGGAAGTGGGTTGGATAACATGTCTACAGAGATAGTGGATAAAGTTAAAGGCGCTGCAAATGTGAATATGAATAGCTTGCGTACAATGGTAAAGAAGAGTCGAGTTGAAAATTTTACAAGAAGCGCTAAAAGCAGTGAACAAAGGTCACAAGATACTAAACCTTTAACCAAATTAGATAATAGAGTTATAGCAATAGGTGCTTCGACTGGAGGAACTGTTGCGGTTAAGAACATTATTACAAATTTGCCCTCTAATATACCAGGAGTAGTTGTTGTGTTGCACATGCCTGCAACTTTTACTGCATCATATGCAGAAGGACTAAATTCAACTACTAAGCTATTAGTAAAAGAAGCAGAGGATGGAGATAGAGTTAAAAATGGCTGTGTTTATATTGCGCCAGGGGGAAAGCACTTGCTCTTGAGAAAAAATAATTCAGGTTATTTTTTGAGTATAAATGATGACTCTCCTGTAAATAGGCACAAGCCTTCAGTGGATAAAACCTTTCATTCAGTAGCTCAAGTAGCTGGGTCAAATAGTGTTGGCGTAATACTAACAGGAATGGGTGACGATGGAGCTAAGGGATTAAAGATGATGCGAAATAGTGGTGCATACACTATAGCCCAGGATGAGAAGTCATCAATAATTTTCGGAATGCCTAAAAAGGCGATTGCATTAAATGCGGCTGCTGAAGTGCACTCTTTAGATAATATATCAAGTTCTATAGTCAAGTACATGGCAAGCATAAAATAAATGCTTAGAAAGGGGTTTTAATTTGAAGGCGACCATAAGAATAAAGTTACTGGCGGGCTTTGGTGTTGTGTTGCTCCTTATGGTAGGTATGGGTGTAATGTCTTCTATGATGACCGAAAGCGTTGATGAGGCTAATAGGCAAGCTATAGAAAACATGGAACAGATAATTTTTACTGTAGAAAAGGAAACAGACCATCTAGAGTGGCTTAATCAACTGGCAAACTCATTTTTGACGGGAGAGAAATTTACAGGAGAACTGGATCATACCGGTTGTGATTTTGGAAGATGGTATTATGGTATTTTAAATTCCGATTATTTCAATCAACTGACACCTGAATTTAGGGAAGTATTTTTAGCTATTGAGGAACCGCATGAGCACTTGCATCGCTCTGCGCATCAAATAGTAGATATTATGGAACGAACGGATTTGACTTACGAGGAAAAGGAAGCAATGGCTCTAGAAGTATACCATAATGAAACTCAAATGCACATGAACCAAGTTCGCGTAAGCTTAGATCAACTGCAACAATTCATGGCTGTGGAAAAAGATGCTTATGTTAGTCAGGCAGAGCAGCAAGCTAATACGGCTAAGACTACCATATTCTTAGTTACTATTATTGCTATAATCATAGGTATTACTGCAGCTATAATAATTAGTAGTAGAATAAATAAGCCAATCAAAGAAGTAGCTCATTTCCTTGAAGAGATGGCTGAGAGTGGTGGGGATTTAACTAGGAGAATAGAAGTAAAGACAAAAGACGAGGTTGGAGAGTTATCCCAGTCGTTTAATGCCTTTATCGGTAAGCTCCATGATATTGTGGCAGAAGTAAAAGTATCATCTCAAAATGTTTCAGAAGGGTCTAAAGAACTTACAGCGGGAAATCAAGATTTATCCCAGAGAACAGAGGAACAAGCATCTTCCCTAGAGGAGATATCTTCCACAGTAGAAGAAGTGGCTGCTTCTATTACATCTTCATCGCAACACGCCACTGAAGCAGACAACTTTTCACAAGACACTTTGAAGAGCATAGAAAAAGGCGGAAAGGTTGTGGGAGATATGCAGGATGCTATGGAGGATATTACTACTAGCAGCAAACAAATTGGAGAAATTATTTCTAAAGTTAACGATATAGCTTTTCAAACAAATTTGTTGGCCCTTAATGCAGCGGTTGAAGCTGCCAGAGCGGGAGAACAGGGGAAAGGATTTGCTGTAGTAGCGGCTGAAGTGAGGACTCTAGCTGGTCGAGCCTCTGAAGCGGCTAAAGAAATTGAAGATTTGATCAAGGAGAGTCTTAATCGGGTGGAAAGAGGCAATGATTTGATGAACGACACAGAAAATGTGCTTAAAAATATTATGGAAAATACTCGTAAGGCTACAGATATAATTGGGGAAATTGCTGCATCTTTACGTGAACAAACTGTTTCAGCCTCTGACATCCGTACTACCATAGAAGAATTAAACCAAGTTACCCAGCAAAACGCTGCCATGGTAGAAGAGGTGGCCAGTGCCAGCGATAATATGAGCCAGGAAGCAATTATGTTAAGTGGATTAGTTGATGTATTTAATGTGGAAAGCGATGGCAAGCAAAAGCATTACAGTGAAGATGAAACCCAAAATGTAGTTAATAAAAATAACAACAAAGATAATGTAGACTTTGAGGAATTTGAGAAATTCTAGGGGGGATAACTTTGCTAAAGTCAATGAAATTGAGGCAAAGAGGAGTAAGTAGAGCTAGTATTGGAGTTAAATTAACAGCAGTAACTGTTATAGTGATTTTATTAGGCCTCGGAGGTGTAGGAGCCCTAACTTATTATCAGACCCAAACTGCATTAATCAATCAAGCTGAAAATCAACTGATGGCAGTAACTGACTTAAAGCGTATCAAAGTTGAAGAGTATTTTTCTGAGCGATTAGGCGATATAGAGGTTCTTGCAAATAACCCACTAGTTGAAGATAGTTTTCCGGTGTTTACAAATGCCTTTGAATATGGCTTAAATAGTCAAGAATACAGAGAAGTAATGGTTGAATACGGAGAGGACTTTGAACATTACCTAAGTGTATACGGTTATTATGATATTTTCCTCATAGATACAAGTGGTGATATAATCTATACAGTTACCCAAGAGGAAGACTTAGGAACTAATTTGATTGATGGACCTTATAGTGATACGGGTTTAGCTCAAGCGTTTCATGAGGGCATTAGAAATGTGACATTAACGGACTTTGTTTGGTATGAGCCCAGTCAAGAGCCCGCATCGTTTATAGCGGCTCCTGTAGTAGATGATAATACAGGTGAGCTTTTAGGGGTTTTAGCTATGCAAATGCCAATGGATCAAATAAACGCAATCATGCAAGAAAGCACTGGAATGGGAGAGACGGGAGAAACATATTTAGTAGGGTCAGATTATTTAATGCGTTCTGACTCTAGATTTACAAGTACCAGTACTATTCTACAACAAAGAGTAGAAACAGAGTCTGTTATCCAAGCACTGCAGGGCAACTCTGATGTTATTAATACCTTAGACTATAGGGGAGAAGTTGTGGTTAGTGCCTACACTCCTTTATCAATAGGCAACCTAAGCTGGGTAATGGTTGCAGATATTGATGAAGCGGAAGTTATGGCGCCTGTTATTGCTATCAGAAATACGATTGCAATTTTTAGTATTGTAATCATTTCAGTTATACTTTTATTAAATACATATATGACAAATAGGATAGTTGTAAACCCAATAAAAGCAGTAAGACAGAACCTTGCGGCACTAGCTCAAAATGACTTGCGTCAGAGAGTAACAGTGGATTCAGAGGATGAACTGGGTCAAATGGCAGATGACTTGAATAAGACTATAGATTCTCTTAGCGAGGTTATGGCTACAGTTAAAAGCACTTCTAATACTGTTGCTCATGCAGCTGAGGAAATATCAGAAGGTAATCAAGATTTGTCCCAGCGAACAGAGGAGCAGGCATCTTCTTTGGAGGAAATTTCTTCAACTATAGAGGAAATAACCTCGTCCCTAGAAACATCATCTGTAAATGCAAATGAAGCAGACAGTTTATCACAAAAAACTATGGGGAACGTAACAGAAGGTGAAGATGTAATCAAGGAAATGAAGAATGCAATGGAAGAAATAACAAACAGCAGTAGAGAAATAGCTGAAATCATAGCAAAAGTAAATGACATTGCTTTTCAGACTAATTTACTTGCACTAAATGCTGCAGTTGAAGCAGCTAGAGCTGGAGAGCAGGGTAGAGGTTTTGCAGTAGTAGCGGCCGAAGTAAGGAGTTTAGCGGGGAGGTCTGCTGAATCTGCAAAGGAAATTGAAAATTTAATTAAAAATAGCGTTGAAAAGGTAGAGCGTGGTAACAGGTTAATGGATGTAACAGATGAAGTCTTAAAGAAAATTGTAGATAACACTACTAGGACTACAGATATTCAAGGAGAAATTGCAGCTTCTTTACGGGAGCAATCAACAGCAGCCGGTGATATCAGAACTGCCATCGAAGAACTAAACCAGGTCACTCAACAAAATGCATCTTTAGTTGAGGAAGTTTCTAGTGCTAGTGAGAATATGTCTAGTGAAGCAATAAATTTATCTAGTTTGGTAAGCCAATTTAAGCTAGATACAGAAAACATCAACTTGGATGAATATGAGAAACATCAACAGAGCATAAGTTCTGCACAACGAAAAATAAAGCAGAGTGAACAGCAAGTAGCAACAACAAAGGAAACAGAAAACTTTGATTTTAATGAAGATGACTTTGAAAAGTTTTAAAAAATTTGTAGGGGAGGGAGTATTTTGAGTGGCAGCGAACAGAATGGCCAAAATGATAGTGCTCTAAACATTTTAAACCTGCAATTAGCAAACATGTCAACAGAAAATCAATATGTTACATTTAAAATCGGTGAAGAAGAGTATGGTGTCGATATTATGCTAGTTCAGGAAATAATCAGATACAAAAAACCTACGAAAATTTATAATGCCAACCCTATGATAAAAGGTATCATAAACTTTAGGGGCAAAGTAATTCCTATAATTGATATGCATAAGAAGTTCGACTTAGGTGAACAGAACTACGACGAATATACAGTAGTAATAGTTATTGAAGTGGAAAGCAAAACAATGGGAATGATTGTGGATAGGGTTTCTGATATTATGAGCTTTAAAAAGGAAGAAATTCAAATAGTGGATCAAGAGTTTGCAGAAGACATTAAGACTGAGCATTTAAAGGGTATGGCAAAGTCAAGGGACAGAATTATTATGCTTCTTGAACCTAATAGAGTGCTATCTTTTAGAGAGTTAAATCAGATAAGTAAAGCTTATGGCGAAGATGAGGCAAATTTGACAAAGGAACAAATATAAGGAGGAGACAAAAATGAAGATAACGAGAAAAAATAACAATGAAGCCACGATTACCCCTGATGGGAAGATTGATATTTCAAATTCACATGAATTAAAACAAAATTTGCTTACCCTTTATGATGAAGGGGTAAGCAATATAACCATTGATTTTACCAATGTAATTAGTATTGACAGTTCAGGACTTGGAAAGTTACTTTTATTTCAAAAAAAGCTAAAAGAGCGCAATGGTGAATTACGAGTAGTTAATATAACTAGTGACTATGTAAAAAAAATGTTTACCATGATTCATTTAGACAAAGTTATTAAGATTGAGAGTTAGAGCATTGGTAAAGCACAACCCTAAAAAATTTTTGAAGGGTGAGGGAATTAATGCAGTTTGAAAATTATAACCTGTCTCAAAAATTCAGTGATATTAAAGAGTTTTTACAAAAAACTATAGAAGCAACAGAGAGTTACTATGGCCTTATTCATGAAAGTCTACCTGAGATTGAAAGAAACTTGGAATTAACTGATCAGGAGACAAATATTCTTATTGAGTACTTTATCGATGCAGAAGAACAGCATATGTCTAAAGGGGAAGCGGATACCAAATATTTAGTATTTCAAGCACTTGAGCAAATAAAATCAAACTTCAGTGAAATCAGTGAGCTATTATTGGATCAGGAGCAGATAAACCAGTTGTTGCAGAGCTTTTTAAAGAAAGAGGAAAGCGATGAAGCTTCATTCAGTAGTTTTCTCCAATTAGTAAAGCAAATAGAAGAGAGTTTAAGTAATGTTGGTGATGTTTCCCTTAATGCAATCATATTTTCTTCCCGTTTAGGTGAAAAAGGTTTAGCATTTAGAGTGGTTTCAGATAACATCCACCAAACGGCCATAGCATTAGAAGAAGAATTCGCAAATATTAGCAATTTATCATTTAGCCTAGAAGAATGGCATAAGAAGTTTCAAGATAGCGTGGTGGAAATAGTTAATGGTCAGGATATGGCTATAAGAGAATACTTCAATAGATTAGATGGAGTGTTCTCTTCTGTTACCGAGTCTATAAAAGTAGTTAGTCAAATACTTAGGGATTTAATGGTTAACGTGAAAAGTGTAGTAGAGCCCTTTCAAGAGCTAATGGTATTAATTCAAAGACAGGATATAATTAGACAAAATATGGAGAATACTATCAAATGCATAGAAACTATTTCAGTAAAATACGAACAGTTTCTCCAATTTGATGAGAGTGTTGAAAAGGAAAAGGTGCTCGACTACATTACATTTATCAGTAAAGGTACAGATTTAGCCAAGATACTTGGAGATAATGTGGAAGCTCAAATCATTTCTTCAACAAATGGGATAAGTAAAACAACGACAGAGATCGCTCAAAATTTGCAAGGGGTAAAAGAAGATGCCACACAACTAACCCAATTTTTTTATAGCGATAATAGTGAAACCAATGAACTGGCTTTTGTCGATTATACGTTTAACCAGGTGTTTGACTTTATGGAACAATTTATGGATATTCTAATCAATATTCGCCAGCAAGTGGATAATATTGGGTTTGGACACAGTGATTTCAATACAAATTTTGGGAAAATGGAACACAGTATGACCCTTGTAAAAGATAAAGTTGGTTTCTTAAATAAAATAATTATATTGGCGCGAATAGAACTAGCACGGATGAGTGAGGGGAAGGATTGTGGTGATAGGATAGAAGGAGTAGTAAGGGAAATAAACAAAACTGTTGATGAAAACAAAAATGTTTTTGGCCAATTAAAGGACAGTTTGACAACAGAATTAACCCGGTTTGAGCAGGTTATTGGTAGTAACCAAGAGCAGATTGATAAAGCCTCTGAAAAGGTAAAAGCATCCTTTGCAGAACTAAAAACAGCAAATGAAATTGTAAATAAAGCAATACTAGCCTTAGATGTGGAAATAAAAAACTTGCAGACCCAAATAAATACAATTTATTCGAAGCTAGAAGAAAAAGATGATATTATTAAAAATGTTAAAAACATGAACAACTCTCTAGCTGAGATAAATAATAGTGCAAGTGAAGCTAGAGAAGAAGTTCTTAATAAATACGGATTAGATAGTTGGGAAGAAAAAAACCATGAGTTGATAGAGCTTTTTAAGCTCTTTACCAGCTATATTGAAAGACAAACAGCTAAAGAATATCTAGAGTATGAAGAATTTGATGAAGGATCTGAAGAAGGAGAACTAACGCTATTTTAATGAGACTAAGGAGGCAAACAATGATTGTCGGTGTGCCAAAAGAACTTAAAGACAATGAAAATAGAGTTGCAATTACTCCTGCAGGAGTTAAAGCACTTACCAGTAGAAAGCACCAGGTAATAATAGAAAACAATGCTGGACTAGGTAGTGGAATTAAGGATACAGAATACTTAGAAGTTGGGGCGAAGATAGTAAGTAATATTAAAGAAGTTTATGGAGCGGCAGACTTGATAGCTAAGGTTAAAGAACCTCAACCTAGTGAATTCGACCTTTTAAAAAGTGGGCAGGTTTTATTCACATATTTACACGCAGCAGCCGAGCCTTTAATGGTTTCAGCTCTTTTAGACAAAGAGGTTATTGGCATATCATATGATACTGTGCAATTGGAGAATGGATTTTTGCCCCTATTGGCCCCTATGAGTGAAATAGCTGGAAGAATGAGTATACAGGTTGGAGCTCAATTTCTGGAAAAGCATCATGGTGGAAGGGGATTACTGTTAGGTGGTGTCCCTGGTGTAGCTTCAGCAAAGGTAGTTATTATTGGAGGAGGAACAGTTGGAGCTAATGCAGCAAAAATTGCAGTGGGAATGGGAGCGCAAGTAACAATAATTGACTTAAGTGCTACGAGAATGAGAGAACTAGAAAACATTTTTGGAAGCAGAGTGCAGACTATTATGTCAAATGAATTTAATATTTTTAAAGAACTAAAAGAGGCAGACTTAGTTATTGGTGCTGTATTAATTCCGGGAGCTAAGGCACCAAAGGTGGTAACAGAAAAAATGGTTAAGGAAATGAAAGAGGGCTCTGTAATAGTAGATGTTGCCATAGATCAAGGGGGTTGCGTTGAGACTATGGACACTGTTACCAAACATAGTGATCCGGTTTATATTAAGCACGGTGTAGTTCACTATGCGGTGGCAAATATGCCTGGAGCAGTTGCTAGAACATCAACATTTGCTCTTACAAATGCCACACTTCCATACTTGTTAAAGTTAGCTGATATGGGTTGTGAAAAAGCGCTTCGTGATGATGTAGCATTGGCAAACGGCTTAAATGTATATAAAGGAAAGGTTACTAATAGAGTAGTTGCCCAAGGGTTAGGTTATCAATGATTTGAGATGAAAAACATTTTGTAGAACTACTGGCCAGATAAAAGGGGGAAATTACAGCTGATTGTTACATACCTACAGACATTTGTTAAAGTTGTACAAAGAGGTAATCTTTCAGAAGTGGCCAATGAGCTACACTTTACTCAGCCAACAGTAAGTAAGCAGTTGCAAGCTTTAGAAAACATATATAATACAAAGTTAATCGAAAGAAGTGGTAAGAAAATACGTCCTACAGAGCAAGGAAAAGTACTATATGAGTATGCTGTTGATATTATGGAAACTCTTAAAGAGGCAGAAAATGCTGTTAAAAAAACAAAACGAGAAATTATGGGAGACCTATATCTAGCAAGTAGTACTATACCAGGTCAATATATACTGCCACACATTATAGGAATCTACAAGGAAAAGTATCCAAAGGTAAATATAAGTTTAGAAGTTTCTTCTAGTGCTCAAGTTCAAAAAATGCTGCTAAATGGAGAAACTGATATAGGTTTTATTGGGGCAAAACCACAAAATAAGCAATTAGAATACAGAAGCTTTATGGAGGATGAATTAATCTTTATTATTTCACCTAAAAACATCAAAACTAATGAGATCTTATCTCTAAATAATATAAGAGACATTCCTATCATAAGTAGAAAACAAGGATCGGCAACAAGAAAAATTGTAGAAGAGCGCCTGGCTCAAGCTGGAATAGAGTCAAGCAGACTGGCGAATGTTATGGAATTCGGAAATAATGAGAGTGTTAAAACAGCTGTTGAAGCAGGTATGGGGGGCGCATTTGTTTCTAAATGGTCTGTGCAGAAGGAACTTAGATTAGGTACTTTAATAGGAATTAAATTAAAAGATGTTTCTCTTAATAGAAAATTATTCGTAGCATACCCCTGTAGAAAATACATTCCAGCTGTAAGCAAGTCATTTTTAGAGTACATTAATTCAATAGATGTCTATAAAATAATAGATCAACAAAAGGGTCATAGTTAAAATGGCTCTTTTTTTGTCGAAAATGGCGATTGTATACAATGCGCATGAATACAGGGAACAAAAAAAAAACAGCAACGTTACTATTTATCTGATATAATTGTATCATTAAAAATATCATTTTAATCGTGCCAGCGTATATTAATACAGGAGGTGCATTAAAGTTAATAGATTAGCAGTTCGAGATAGGATTAATATGCTCTTTGATCAGGGCACTTTTAATGAAATTGGGGCTTCGGTACTACCTAGGAAAATAAATACTGACTGGGGAAAAATTGATGGTGATGGGGTCATTACAGGTTATGGGACCATAGATGGGCGTTTGATATACATATATGCCCAAGATTCAGGTGTTTTATCTGGATCAATTGGTATGAAGCATGCCGAGAAGATATGTAACATAATTAAGATGGCAGTACAATCTGGTTCCCCCTTGGTAAGTATTTTGGACACATCCGGTGCTAGGGTGGATGAGGGTGCAGAGATACTTAATGCTTATGGCATGATTTACAATGCACATCAGGAAGCAACTGGACATATTCCCCAAATATCAGCTGTATTAGGAAGCTGTGTTGGAGGGGCGGCATTATTACCACCTATGCACGACTTTGTATTCGCGGTTAGAAATCTTACAGAGATGCATTTAAGTTTGCCTCTTGATATTGCTAGATGTTCGGGTGAGCAAGTCGATCCTCAGATGCTAGGTAGTGCGGATATTCATCAACAAACAACTGGGTTGGCTCATTATGTAGATGTTACGGAAGAAGACTGTTTGGCGCGGGTTAGATATTTGTTATCATTTCTTCCACCTAACAATCTAGATGAGGCTAATCACATTTATGATTTAGAAAACTATAGTAAAGAAATGAATTTAGCGTTGGCAATGGAAGAAAACTTGCAGGATGGGAGAGGCTTAATTAACACTATATTCGGAGAAGAGGATTTTTGCGAATATAATGAAAATTTCGGAAAAGGCATAATCACTGGGTTTGCTAGGGTTGTAGGCGAAACTATAGGCGTTATAGTAAATCAAAAGTATGAGGATGGCATTTACATTACTAGTTCAAGTGCTCAAAAAGCAAAAATGTTTATAAACTTTTGTGATGCCTTCAACATTCCCTTAGTGACCTTGGTGAATACAGATGGTTTTAAACACAGTAGTGAAGAAGAATACGCTGGGATTACCAAGAATGTTGCTGATATGGTGTTTGCCTACAGCAAGGCACAAGTTCCTAAAATCACAATTTATACAGGTGAAGCTTATGGTACTCCTTTTGTAGTAATGGGAAGCAAAAGTATTGGTGCAGATATTAGTTTTGCTTGGGAAAATGCTCGGTTAGGGCATCTAAACCCAGAGGCGGTAGCCTATTTTAAGAAAGACTCTGGGCAGAAATGGGAAGAAAGGGTGGAGGAAGCATATGATATGTACGGAAGTCCCAAGGGCGTAGCAGCTGTGGGTCTTGTGGATGCTATCATTGCTCCTGAAGAGACTTTGATTGCAGTCATCAATGGTTTAAACATCTTAAAAGGAAAGCGATCAGTTAAAACAAAAGTAAGGGGGAATTAAGGAATGGATAACCTGGGTTATGCGTTGCAGGTTGCCGGATTGGGAATTGTGATTGTCTTAACTGTATTGGTATTCTTGATTTTTTTGGTGACAGCACAGAAGTTATTTCTTAACTATCTAGACGAAAAAAAGAAAAAAGAGGTTAATGGAAATAACGAAAAAATGGAATTTATTGAGTCTGAAGCAACAGTAGAAGAAGTAATAGATGCAGGAGAAGAAGAATTGTCGCCTGAGGTAGTTGCGGCTATCACAGCAGCAGTTTACCAAATTGTCAATCAGCCGGTACGTATTGCTACAATTAGACCGATTTTTCCACAACAAAAAAAGAACTGGAAAAAAGCTAGTATTCAAGAGCGCTTCAGTAGGGGGAAGCAACTATTAGGTTAGATCGAAGAAAGGAGTGAATGCTTTGAGAAAATTTAAAATTAATATAGATGGCAAATCATACGAAGTAGAAGTGGAAGAAGTAACTGAGGGAGTACAGGATATTAGCAAGAAGGTTAAGCCACCTGTTTCTCCAAGTAGTAGTCCTGTTATTCAAGCACCTAAAGCACCAGTAGCTAAGGCGGCCCAAGCGCCTGCTCCTGAAGCTCCTAAAGAAGATAAAGGTAGTCAAGGGGGAGTTGTTCAATCTGGAGGTACTATAGTGGAAGCTCCGGTAACGGGGCAAGTGTTTAAAGTTGAGACAGAAGTAGGACAACAGGTAAACGAAGGACAAGTGCTCTTAATTCTTGAAGCCATGAAAATGGAAAATGAAGTACAGGCCCCGGTAGCGGGAAAAGTATCTCAGGTATTAGTTAGCCCTGGCCAAGCTGTTGACGCCGGAGATACATTAGTTGTGATTGAGGCTCAATAGTGAGGGTGAAAAAAAATGTTTAGTGAAGCAATGGGGAGTATATTAGAGAGTTCAGGGCTATTAATAGTTAGTTGGAAGCAAATCTTAATGCTAACTATATCATTTATACTAATTTACTTGGCAATAGTAAAAAAGTATGAACCACTTTTACTTTTACCTATAGCTTTTGGCGCAGTACTGGTCAATATCCCTGGAAGTACTATAATGGAGGAAGGGGGCTTGCTCTATTATCTATATCATGGAGTTAAGCTTGGAATTTATCCTCCCTTAATATTCTTAGGTGTAGGGGCTATGACTGACTTTGGACCAATGCTTGCAAATCCCAAGACAATGCTCTTAGGTGCTGCAGCACAGTTGGGAATTATGGGCGCACTTATTTTGGCTATAGTACTAGGATTTAGTCCGCAAGCAGCTTCTTCTATTGCTATCATTGGGGGTGCCGATGGTCCAACTGCTATTTTCCTTACTAGTCAGTTGGCTCCAGAAATACTTGGCCCGGTAGCTATTGCGGCATATTCTTATATGGCCTTAGTACCGATTATTCAACCTCCAATTATGAAGGCTTTGACAACTAAAGAAGAGCGTATGATTGAGATGTCTCAGTTGAGGGTTGTTTCTAAGAAGGAAAAGGTTATTTTCCCAATATTAGTAACAGTGGTACTAGGTATTCTGTTGCCTGCGGCATTGCCACTGGTAGGAATGTTAATGCTGGGTAACTTGATGCGAGAAAGCGGTGTGGTAGAAAGACTTTCAAATACTGCGCAAAATGCTTTAATAAATATTGTAACAATATTTTTGGGCCTTACAGTAGGTGCTACTACAGCAGCTGATGTATTCTTAACTAAGGATACACTATTTATTATAGCAATAGGTTTAGTTGCATTTATATTGGGAACAGCTTCAGGTGTAATCTTTGGAAAAATAATGTGTTATGCTACTAAAGGAAAAGTTAACCCATTGATAGGAGCTGCAGGGGTATCAGCAGTACCAATGGCTGCAAGAGTAGTTCATACGGTCGCACAAAAGGAAAATCCAAGAAACTTCTTACTAATGCACGCTATGGGTCCAAACGTATCTGGAGTAATTGGTTCGGCGGTTGCAGCAGGAATTTTATTAGCTTTATTTGGCGGATAGGAGGGATATTTTGGTTAGTAAAAAAGTAAAGATAACAGATACAACGTTAAGAGATGGTCACCAATCTCATTTAGCTACTAGAATGAGGCTTGAGCACATGTTGCCAATTGCAGAAAAAATGGATGAAATAGGATTTAACTCTGTTGAGGTTTGGGGCGGAGCTACATTTGATACATGCATGAGATACTTAGGAGAAGACCCATGGGAGAGATTGAGACAACTAAAAAAAGTATTCAAAAAAACACCTTTACAGATGTTATTGAGAGGACAAAACTTAGTTGGTTATAAGCACTACGCCGATGATGTAGTGGAGGAATTTATTAAACACGCAGTCTCAAATGGGATAGGTGTTTTGAGAATATTTGATGCTTTAAATGACGTGCGGAACATGGAAAAGGCATGTGAAGTCACAAAAAGTGAAGGTGCTCATGCTCAGTTGACGATTTCCTATACTATAAGTCCCATGCATAACCTAGAATACTATGTGGACTTGGGGAAAACATATAAAGAAATGGGTGCAGATTCCATCTGTATTAAAGATATGGCTGGAATAATTAGTCCTCAAGGTGCTTATGACTTAGTAAGTCAGCTAAAAGAAAAAGTTGGCTTGCCAGTACAAATGCATTGTCATTATACAAGTGGAATGGCTTCTATGGTATATATGAAGGCTATTGAGGCAGGGTTGGATGTAGTTGATACGGCAATGAGCCCGCTAGCTATGGGAAGTTCTCAACCTGCTACAGAAACCATGGTTGCTGCTCTAAAGGACATGGAGTATAACACAGAACTAGATTTACAACAGCTGTCTAATATTGCTGATTATTTTAAAGAGGTCAGAAAAGAATATACTGAGTTTGATACTGGTGATAATTCCGTAGACGTTAACGTTTTAATGTATCAGATACCAGGAGGGATGATCTCGAACTTTAAAACACAACTAGCTCAGCAAAAGGCCCTAGATAGATTACCTGAGGTTTTAGCTGAAGTGCCTAAGGTCCGTGAAGATTTTGGATATCCACCACTGGTGACCCCTTCAAGTCAAATTGTAGGGACTCAAGCGGTTCTCAATGTACTAGCTGGGGAAAGATATAAGCAGGTAACTAATGAAGTCAAGGCTTACATGAAAGGTCAATACGGTAAGGCTTTGGGTCAAATTAATTCCGAAGTTAGAAAAAAGATTATCGGAGATGAAGAGCCTATTACTTGCAGGCCGGCAGATTTATTGGAGCCACAAATGGAAGATGCGAAGAAGGAAGTTGCTGATTTAATGCAACAACCAGAGGATGCCATCTCTTATGCAATATTACCAGCAGTTGCAAAACCATTTTTAGAGCAAAAAATGGCTCACGCTACTAAGCTTGACTTAGAGAAAGCAGAGGCTGGTCCTAAAAACGGCAAACCTGCCACTTACCCTTTATAAAAAAAGATTGAGCTGTAAATAAAAAGAACCCTATAGAGTAGATGAAAAATTCTACTCTATAGGGTTCTTTTATGTCTCATTAATAACTTTAAAAAACCGCAAGCGCATAGTATTGAGGATAACAGAAATAGAGCTAAATGCCATAGCAGCGGCAGCGATCATTGGATTTAATAGAATCCCAAAGAAAGGCCAAAGCAATCCTGCCGCAACAGGGATTAAGACAGTATTGTAAGAAAAAGCCCAGAAAAGGTTCTGCCAAATCATTCTCATAGTAGAGCGTGAAAGGCGAATTGCAGTTACTACTCCACGAAGATCACCGGAAATAAGTGTGATATTTGATGCTTCCATTGCTACATCTGTTCCTGTCCCAATAGCAATACCTATATGTGCTTGAGCTAGTGCAGGAGCATCATTTATTCCATCACCCACCATAGCTACAGTTTTATCTTGTTCTTGCAACCTTTTTATTTCTTGTGCTTTGTGTTCAGGAAGAACTTCAGCTACGACTTTATCAATACCCACTTGCTTTGCAATTGCTTTGGCAGTTCTTTCATTATCACCAGTTAACATTACTACCTCTATATTCATTCTTTGCAGAAGCTTAATTGCAGTAGTCGAATTTTCTTTAACGGTATCAGCCACTGCAAAGATTGCCGCAGGTTTACTTTTCCAAGAAGCAAACATTGGCGTCTTTCCTAAATCTGACAGCTCCTGCGCTTTTGATAAAGCACTATTAGGTAAACTAATATTATTGGTAGCAAATAATTTAGAATTACCAACTAAAAGTTCATTTCCTGCAATCGTTGCTCTAATTCCCATGCCAGGCAACGCCTCAAAAGTATCTGTTTCCATTAATTTAATATTTTCAACACCTGCTTGGTTAACTATAGCTTCTCCCAGTGGGTGCTCTGAATTAGCTTCGACTGATGCAACTAATTGTAAAATTTCTTTTTTATTAATATCGCCTAGGGTAATCAGATCAGTTAACACTGGTTTTCCTTCAGTAATAGTTCCAGTCTTATCAAAAACAATAGTGTCTAATTTATGAGCTAATTCAAGGCTTTCTGCATCTTTTATAAGAATGCCGTTTTCAGCACCTTTACCTGTACCTACCATTATTGCTGTAGGAGTAGCTAAGCCTAGTGCACAAGGGCAAGCTATAATAAGAACAGCAATAAATGTAGTAAGTCCAAAAATAAGTGAAGGTTCGGGTCCGAAAATCCACCATAATAGAAAGCTTAATGAAGCAGTAACAATAACAGCAGGGACAAAGTAAGCGGCAACTAGATCTACTGTATTTTGAATGGGGGCTTTAGAGCCTTGAGCTTCTTCTACTAACTTTATTATTTGCGCTAGAGTAGTATCCTTTCCAACCTTAGTAGCTTTAAAACGGAAACTTCCAGTTTTATTTACAGTAGCACCGATAACTTCATCACCAGTACTTTTTAATACGGGTATACTTTCACCTGTTAACATGGACTCATCTAGGGAAGATTGACCACTTATAATTACTCCATCAACAGGTACCTTTTCACCTGGCTTAACAATTACAATATCTCCCTCAATCACTTCTTCGATTGGTATATCTACTTCATTATTTTCTCTAACGACTCTCGCTGTTTTTGCTTGCATACCTATTAATTGTTTTATGGCATCTGAAGTTCTCCCTTTGGCTTTAGCCTCTAAGATTCTCCCCAATAGTATTAATGTGGTGATTACTGTTGCTACATCATAATAAAGTTGATAAGGGAAACCGATTCCAGTAAGGAAATCAGGAAATAGTGTCATAGCAGCGCTATAAAACCAGGCAGATGTAGTACCGACTGCCACTAGCACATTCATATCGCTAGTTCCATGAGATAGCGCTCCGTAAGCGCCTTTATAAAAGCGCCAACCAGAAATAAATTGTACTGGTGTGGTTAATAACAAAAGAGTCATGGGAGCTGATAAAAATGCAGGTACCCATTGTCCCCAGGTAGGGTGCATATGTGGCATTGACCCTATTAGAACAATTGTGGTGAGTATAGCTCCGAACAAAAAGTCGCTTTGCAAACGCTTCATATCCCTTTTTTTATCAGCCTCTAAATCAGTGTTCTTTTGTGTTTCTAATGTTTTTGCAGTGAAGCCAAGACCTTCAATTGCGGTGATAATTTCTTTTATCGAAATCGTACTTTGATCAAATTCAATTGTAGTGCTTTCTTTTGCCAAGTTTACTGAAGCATTGTGTATGCCGGTTAGTTTACTTAGTCTTTTCTCGATTCTTCGAACACAAGCTGCACAGCTAATACCACCTACAGCTAAATGGACTCGATTTAGTTGGGGGTGGTATGCTTTAAACCCCATATCATTGATACGACCTATAACATGATCGATTTGTACTTCTTCCTCATTATAGTGTATAGTAGCTGTTTCATTATTTAAATTAACACTAGCAGTTTTTACTCCTGGTATTTTTTCCACACTCTTTTCAATTCTTCTAACACATGCTGCACAAGACATTCCAGAAATTTTTAAAGTTTTTTGTTCCATTAAGCTCATCTCCTTGCTATATAAAGCCTTAATTATACCCCCGCGGGGTATAATATTTATATTTATTATATAGTATTGGTGATCTATATTCAACCTTATCCTAAAGTATCAAGTATCACAAATTATTAATGGGCATATACATTAAAAGTATAGAATGAAATTAGAGGTGATAGATTTTGAAAATGAGATATCATTTTATTGGCGTAGCTGGTTCGGGCATGAGTGCAATTGCTCAATATATTAGTCAGAAAGGACATATAGTTTCCGGTTCCGATAGAGTGTTTGAAAAAGGAGAGAACAAAAAACTGTTTAATAAGCTTGTCAGCAAGGGAATTAGTATACATAAACAAACTGGAGAACTAATTTCCACGTTACCGGTAGAAGGTACTAAAATAATTGTATCCTCAGCTATAGAAGAAGATAATGTAGAGTTAGTTACAGCTAAAAAGATGGGGTTTAAAATTGTTAAGAGAGCTGAATTGTTAGCAGAAATTTTTAATAAGAAGTGGGGCATAGCTGTTGCAGGTACAAGTGGAAAGACTAGCGTATCTGGTATGGTAACTAGTGTTTTAAAAAGAGCAGGGAAGTCTCCAACAGCTATACTAGGGGGAGAATTAATCAATATAACTAAAGAAGGTGAAAGTAGTAACTTAATTATAGGTAAGTCCGAGTATATGTGTATTGAAGCGGATGAAAGTGATGGTAGCTTAGTGTTGTATCAGCCGAAACTTGGTATTATTACAAATATATCTCGCGACCATAAGTCACTGGAGGAGTTAGAGGTAATTTTCAAGGAATTTGCTGAGAGGTGTAATAGTATTATAATAAATGGAGATTGCGAAAACACTATGGAAATGATTAGGAAAAATAAAATTGACGAAGCTAAAGTAATAACCTTTGGCATTGAAAAAGAGTGTAACGTGCAGGCTAAAGGTATATTGCACCATGATCAGGGAACAGAATTTAGTGTTTTGGGATCAAATTATAATATTAATCAAATAGGAAAGTACAATGTATATAATGCACTAGTAGCTATTGCGGTAGGGAGGCACTTAGGTATTAGTGATAGTGTCATTGCAGAAGGATTAAATGATTTTAAAGGTATGAAGCGTAGACTTGAGTTAAAGGGTGAAATAGGTGGCATATCAGTATACGATGATTATGCTCACAATCCAGCTAAAGTGGCGGCAGCTATTCAGGCATTAAAGGAGAGGCACTCTAGAATTCACTTAATATACCAATTTCATGGATTTGGGCCAACTATTTTTACGGGTAGGGAATTAGTGGAAACTTTTATAACTCAGCTAAATAAAGATGATAAGTTGTATATTTTGCCAATATTTGCTCCGATTAAGACGAAAAAAACTGCGTCTATTGATCCATTAGTAAAGGAATTAAAAGAACGTGGTGTAAAAGTTCACAGTTATAATAGTAGAACTGATATTGTCAATAAAGTAATTAATTGCGCTAAGAAAGAAGAAGATGCAGTGGTTGTGATGGGTGCAAGAGACAACACATTAACTGAACTTGCAGAAGATATTATATTGGATTTAAAAGAAAGTGTAAAATAACTATTGTAATCTTTAAGAAGGATAACTGGATAAAGTGGCGAAAAATTAGTGTACAGAATATATAATTTATTTTAAACAAGGGGAAAATGAAAATGAAAATAAAGAACTTTTCTGATGGAGTAAAAGTAGAGGCTTTTTATGTAGTCAAGCGTTCTGAAGTAAAAAAAGCAAGCAATGGGAACCCATATCTAGAAATTCAGTTATCTGATGGAATAGATGTTGTAAAGGGAAGGCGCTTTGATTATAGTGACAAGGCTATTGAACCTAATAGTGTAGTAAAGGTATTAGGTAAATATGACCAAAAGTTTAACAGTGTGCAGATATACTCTTTGAATATGGCAGAAAAGGGTGAATACCCTGCAGACTTATTTTTGCCTAAATGCCCAAAAGATGTAGGCAGTATGTGGGAGGACTTATTAAATATTTTAGAACAATATGTTGATGATAATGAATTAAAGGGATTGTTGATGCTAGTTTTTGAGAAGCATGGTGATGATTTCAAAGAGGCTCCTGGAGCGCTCGCTCACCATCATGCTTACTTAGGAGGTCTGCTAGAACATACCATAGCAGTTGCTGATTCAGCAAGCAAGTTAGCCATAACATATAAAAGTGATCTAAGCTTAACTGTTGCAGGTGCAATCTTACATGATTTAGGAAAGATATGGGAGTACAAATGGGATGGATTGCAGTTTGAAATGTCTGACCAAGGTGCCCTATTAGGACACATATCACTTGGAATTTCAGTTATTAGCATTTATGCAAAGAGCACTATTAAAGATGAAGAGAAAAGAAATAAGCTACTTCATATAATTGGCTCTCATCACGGGTTGGTGGAGTGGGGGGCTATTAAAGAACCCATGATTCCTGAAGCAGTTATAGTTGCAGCGGCAGATAATTTAGATGCTAATATGTTTAAGATTTATGCAGCTCAAGAGGACGCGCAACCCGGTGAGGTAACTAAATGGGATCGAACAATGAAAAGGCACATATGGGTAAAGGAAAAAACGAAAGATGATTATGCGGGTTAATTTAAAATAGACTTTCAAACAATGAAATGTATATTGTATACATCCAAAATACTAAAGGAAATTCACTGATTATATTGAAAAAAGTATTTTATAAGGTGGAAAACCAATTATATTTTAGGAGGTAACTGGTTGATGACTAATAAATTAAGAGTTGCTGTTATAGGGTATGGTAATATTGGTAAGTATTCAGTGGAAGCTATAAATGCTGCACCAGATATGGAACTCGCTGGTATTGTGCGCCGGAGTGTAGGAGATAAGCCTAAGGAACTAGCAGATGTAAAAGTAGTTACTTCTATTGATGAACTAGGTGAAGTTGATGTGGCATTACTTTGTGCTCCTACAAGAGCAATACCTGAAAGCGGTAAGAATTATTTAGCAAAAGGGATTAATACTGTAGATAGCTTTGATATTCACGAAAAAATTGTGGACCTGAGGAGAGATTTTGATTATGTTGCAAAAGAAAACAATGCAGTTGCTATAATATCAGCTGGATGGGACCCAGGAACAGATTCTATGATAAGAAGTACTTTTGAATTCATGGCACCAAAGGGGATAACATACACTAACTTTGGACCTGGAATGAGCATGGGTCACTCTACTGCAATAAAAGCAAAAGATGGTGTCAAGGATGCTCTTTCCTTAACTGTGCCAACAGGTCAATCTATTCATAGGCGAATGGTATATGTAGAACTAGAAGAGGGTGCTGATTTTAAAGCAGTAGAGGAAGATATAAAAAATGATGCTTATTTTATAAATGATGAGACCAAAGTAACTCAAGTAGACGATGTTCGACAAGTAATAGATATGGGGCACGGGGTTTCTATGGAGCGTAAAGGAGTTTCTGGTGAAACTCAAAACCAATTATTAAAATTCGATATGAGAATTAACAACCCTGCTTTAACGGCACAAGTAATGGTGGCTTCTGCTCGAGCTACAATGAAGCAGTCGCCAGGTGCATATACAATGATTGAAGTGCCTATTATTGATTTTATTTATGGTGACCGAGAAGACTTAATAAACAAATTGGTCTAAGAGAGTGATACTATAATAGGAAGAGACTTGTTCCTCTGTGGAGCAAGTCTTTTTTTGCTTTAAGCAGGACATGGTAAATAAAAACTAGAATATTTTAATTAAATTTAGTAGTTGTATAGGGGGGCTTCTTATTTTAAAAGTTCAAACTGGAGTTTCGGCTAGGCATATTCATCTAGAAAAAGAAGATATGGAAGTTTTGTTCGGCAAAGATTATGAACTAACGCCAAAAACAGATTTAGTTGAAGAAAATAGCTTTGTAGCTGAAGAGCGTGTCAAACTTGTAGGCCTTAAGGGTGAATTTGAAAGAGTTGCAATCATTGCACCCTTTAGGAATCAGGTATTAAGCCACCTAAATCTTTCGGGACTGTGGATGTAAGAACAGGAGATTACTGCGTAATTAAAAATAGAAAGGAAATGGAATGTTTTGAAGAAAATAAAAAAACTTAATTACTTGAGACTTTTGCAAAATAAGCTTTTTGCTTAAAAATTAACTTTACCAAACAGCTTATTTTGCTATTTGACTTGAATAAAGTAAAGGTTTCACTC
>NZ_JBNPXS010000034.1:0-32254 GCF_050433185.1 Desulfitispora alkaliphila | reverse complement strand
CATAACGAGAAAAAAGGAAAGAAAAATGGCCATTAAATCCTTAATTTATCGGCCTTTAGAGCATTTTCATCGTTACAGCTTTCCGGGAATGTAGGTTACTAAGTTTAGTACTATTGTTGATAAGTTAAGAGATGCTGACTAATATAAATTCTATGTTGCGCGTAGTATTCATTTATTGTGCCTCGTCATAATTTAATGTTTTTATAGAGGGAGTCTGAGTATGTATAAAACCTGAATATATAAAAATAATAATTAGAGTAAATAGTATTGAAAACAAGTGTAGGCAAACTGAATCCTAACACCAAGCACTTAAAAGTGGAGGTAGTTTCATTGAAAAGAAATATTTTTGAAAGTATTAAGAAAGTTATAACACCCCAAAAAAAGATTGAACAAATGCAGCAAGAAATAAGTTGTAGAGAAGCCTACTCCTATTGGTCAATATTAGCCGATAGATATATTTTAATAGATACTTTAAACTTAGTTAAAAACTTTAGCCATGATATAGAATACGTTAATATTATAAAGACTCATATAAAATTGATTAAAGCCGAGAATCAGCAGATGGAAAGCTTATTAGAAAAATTTTCTATTACAGCTCCCCCACCGAACACTGAAGATATGAACCTAACGGGTAACACTGAAGCCATGCGTGACAGAGTTAGTTCCCATTTACTATATTCTTTTTACAGGGCTGAAATTTCTGTACTTGCACAAACTTTAAAAGATGCTCTTTTAAATGATGATGCTAGACAGTTCATGAGAAATTTATTTGAGAAGGATTTGCAAAGACTTGATAAGTACATTAAATATCTTAAAATAAAAGAGTGGATTGTATTCCCGCCCCATTACCAATATCTCCCTAATAATGTCAATGAAAAGGTAGCTATTAATGAAATACATTATTTATGGGATCACCTAGTTTCAAGGCATAACAACATAAGGTTAACTCAAATTGCTGTTAGTTATACAAATGATATTGATTTTAAAGCAATAGTTGAAACTGGGCTGAACATTTTGCTGAAACAAGCAGACGACTTGCAAAAAAAACTCTTGAATTATGGAGTTCAGTTGCCTGAAAGCTTTACAAACGTCACTATAACTCCACAATCACCTGAAGTTATAGAAGATAGGTTTTTATATACTTCTATTTTAGAGGGAATGAAAAACGCAACCTCTCTGCATGCCCTAGCTTCTTCGGAAATTATCACTAATGATAACTTAAGAAAATTTTTTGCTAATCTAACCTATAGCGAACTTGATTATGTTAATAATCTAATAAGATATGGCAAACTCAAAGGGTGGATTACTATACCCCCTAAATATAAAATGGGTTAATAGTATCCCTATTATTGCAGTGTTTAATTGTAATATGGTGTGCATTTTCCGTCTACTGCGCAGCATTAATTCTCTAACTCTCTATTCGATCTGGACATTTAATATAACTTCTCAGCTTTACCATGGCCTGACTATATGCTATTTCCTCTGCTTCTGTTGAGATTGATTTGGCAGTACCAGTAGCCTCGGCTCCATTTTTTAAGATTATTAAACATTTGACAGTGTTTCCATCTATGATATAGCCTTTTCTAAGAATTAAGTCCGTAATTTTAAACGCCTCCATTTCTCCAAAAAATTGCAGTTAGCATTCAATTCTTCGACACGTTTATTGAAATTCCTACTATTTATTAGGAACTTATTTGCAATATAAGGAAGAGACGAATAGTTCCCCTAATAGGCGTTATTACTAGAGAAATTATTTAATTTCTTCCCCGTATCAGTTTTTCAACTTAAGGTCAAATCCCTTGGTCAGCCATAGGATGCTAGTTCATTGCTTTGTGCATCTTCATTCTCAAAATTATAACCTCATAATTCAAATGAAATTGCATAACTGCAAAGTAACAAATAAAAAAACAGCCCATAATTCGGACTGTTTTATCTACATTTGGTGGGCGATACTGGGCTCGAACCAGTGACCTCTAGCATGTCAAGCTAGCACTCTAACCACCTGAGCTAATCGCCCATTTAAACAAAAATCAATTTTAATTATATATTTAATAAATTCACTTGTCAATATTAAGCATTTTTAAACATCTATCTATTTTTGGCCATCATTAAGCCAGCTGCTATTGCTGTTATTGGAATCGCCAGGATTAACCCAATACTCCCCGATAGGGCTCGAACTACTTCAGTAGCTATCAAGTCCATATTAATAACTCGGGCAAAAGGAGTTTCATAAGCCATAAAAAGTAATAATAGTGGCATGGCTCCACCTGTATATGCAAGAATAAGGGTATTGGACATAGTTCCCATTATATCCCTTCCCACGTTCATACCTGCCTTGATCAAGTTTATCCTGGCCATACTTGGGTTGGCCTTCTGTATTTCATCCATAGAAGAGGCTACAGACATCCCCACATCTAGCACAGCTCCCAAAGCCCCTATAATAATTCCTGCAAAAAGCAGACCTTGGAAGTCAAAGTCCGTAGCTTGAGGTATAAACATGAGCATTTGGGCTTCCTCGTTACTTAACCCAGTTAAATTGGCTGCTGTACCTACAAGCAGAGCTATAACTCCCGCTGTTATTACACCACCCACTGTTCCAATAATTGCAGCCAACGTCTTCTTATTGAAACCAGAAATTATGGTCAGCGATATTACAGTTACCACAGCAGAAACTAAAATTGTAGACATTATTGGATTAAATCCACCTAAAATCAGCGGTAATAAAACGAATATAATACTAGCTCCGGTTATAGCTAGGGTAATAATTGTCTTGAGACCTTTTAGCCCTCCTATAACCAAAAGCATAACAACAAAAATTCCTGTTAAGTACATCAGAATATTATCTCTTGCCAAATCACTTACGTATACATTAACTAGCTGATCATCTCTTGTTTCTACCCATAACAAAACCTCATCGCCTTCATCTATATAAAAATCGTAGGCAGGGTTGCCCGACAGGGAATGCTCTACTCTTACAACTTCTCCAGAAAACTTCCCAGAAGTTATCTCAACCTGAGCAGTCTGAGTAAATATATCATAACCGTCATACTGCTCTTCCCCGCCTTTTGGCGCTTCTCCTTCTAAAATTGCAATAACTCTACCCCTAACTGTGTCACTTTGTAGCTCGTCTTCATAATACTGGTCTCCATAACTTTCACTTTGAAAAGAAAAAATCATAGTAAATAAAAGAACAATTGTTATAATAAAGTGTTGCCGTCTCAAAGTCCCTCACTCCTTGATAAATTGTATAACTAGTTCATCAGACTATATTCAACTAGTTCACCTTTATTTCCTCTTTTATAGCACTGGATGGTTATACCAATTCCTGTAGTGGTCATCTACTTTACACAGCTATTACATAATCCTTTTAGCAATATTTCCTGCTCCTCAATAATATAGCCCTGCTTTAAGTGTTGGAATGTTGGGATCTCCATCCTGCGCAAACACTCGGTTTTTCCACAAGATTTACATATAAAGTGGGGGTGAATTTGCTCTTCATTTCCAATGTTATTTATGGCAAACCTCCAGACTCTATCCACTCCTTCTATTTTGTGTAATATACCCCGCTGCACAAAAGCCTCTAGCGCTCTATATACACTTACGTAATTCATCTGAATTTTTGAGAATTTCTCCATGATTTCTTGTTGCGTTAACGGCTCCTCAGCATTGATTAATATATCAATTAGTGCAACTCTGCCTGGAGTTGTTCTGAACCTAGCTTTTTTAAGTAGCTGCTCGGCATTTATTCGCTTCATTATATCTCTCCTCTACAGCCTGGTTGCTATAATAATTGACAAGCTCAGCTTCCGCCTTCTCCACGTCAAAGGGAATCGAAAGGTCAAATCCTCTGTCTCTTAGCCTAGTAAACAGCTCTACTAGTATGGGTGGCTCAATATTTGCCTTTTTAAGACTTTCAATCTGGGAAAATACCTCCTCAGGGGTACCTTTCGTCATAAATACTCCCTTACTTATTACATAAATCGTATCAGCTATATCAGCCACAAGATTAATATCGTGAGTTGTAACAATTAAAGCTGTTCCTTGGCTTTTATTTAATCTATTTAGCAACTGCACCATTTCTCTTTTTGATTTTGGGTCAAGAGAGTCAAAGGGTTCGTCTAGAACCAATAACTCTGGTTTTGTAACAATCGCTCCAGCTAACGCCACTTTTTTCTTCTGTCCAAGGCTCAAATAATGAGGAATTTTATCAAGAATATTTTCGATTCCTATGCTCCTTGCTACTTCTAGTACTCTTTGCTCTATTTCCTCTTTGGGGATTAAATCATTGCGCAAAGTAAAGGCAATGTCATCATAAACCCTAGGTCCAATTATTTGTTCATCAACATTCTGGAATACTACACTTACCTTTTTTCTAATGGTTGAAAAACTTTTATTAGGATTTAAGCCCATAACCTCTACACTGCCTTCTCTAGGCACTAATAATCCAAGAATATGGGACAAGAGCGTTGTTTTTCCAGCTCCATTGGACCCCAGTACTGCCACCCGCTCCCCCTTATTTACAATAAAATCAGAGCCATGTAATTGAACTTCAGTTTTATCCGGATAAATATGTTTAAGACACTTTACTCTAACAATTGATTTCACAATAACACCACCCCTGTAAGCACTGCAGCACCTAAAGTAAGCATCAGCACATCTTTATAACATAAAGGCCATACATCCACTGGCCCTGACACAAACTCACTATATCCTCTTAAGCAATAAATTTTATGCATCCTTTCTCCCATTGCAATTGCTTCAAGCATTAATATTCCAACCATTCCAGCTGCACACCTTATGTTTATCAACCAAGAAATATGTCTGTACCCACCTCGAAGCCTTATAGTTCTAAAGATATTTTCACTTTTACTAATAAGTACGAAAACCGCTCTATATGTAAAGAAAAAGATATCTACTAGCAGCCGCGGCATAATAAGAGCTAAGAAAGAAAAAAGGTCTACATAAGGAGTAGTAGCTATTAGAAAAATCATTACTAATGCTGCACATAGGGCTTTTAAAACTATAAGTAACCCTACCTCCCATACTCCTTGGCTATATATCAGCGCAAAAATAGTGCTAAAAAAAGCCGGATATAATGCCAAATGGCCTATCTTTATAATAGGGATCTTAGCTAAAACAAATATTGTCAAGATCACAGCCAATATTAGACTTAATATAATAACATCAGCTGTTGAAATTATTGCTGTCAACATCAATACTGCAAAAATCACCTTAGAAGCAGCCTTAGCTTGATGAAAAATACTGGTTTGTGTGTTAGATATATAATCGATTTCTGCTAAGTGCATCATCCTACTCCTTCTTCTTTATGGTCAAATATGAGATCAGGTCTGGCTTTAGCTAAATAACTCACTGCAAAAGTAACTACTGTTGCTTCTAATACTAAACCTGTAGCTAAAATTACTAAAATCGCAGTCCACCCAGTAAACGCGATAAAATGCATATCACTCACTTTTTCACTAAAGCATTCATGCCCGTGACTATGACCTACCTCAACATGCTTTGTATGATCACAATCATGATGAGGCAATGTTTCACTAAGACCTGCCGTAACACCTACTATCCCTACCATTAAACTGAGTGAAACTAATACGGCTGCTACAGTAGTTGTGAATGTGGCTCGAGGCAAATTAATTCTCTCTTTGAGAAAATTAAATATATAAAAACCTACAAGCACTTCAGATCCCATAACCAGAGTGTTTAATCCTACTACTGTTATACCTCCGTGCCCAAATAGTGCTAAAATAAAATTGACCACGAATACAGTTATAAATCCCAACCCAGGACCTAACAAAATACCGCACAACACTGCAAGGCTGAAATGCAAAGGAATAATCCCCAGAGGAATAGACATAGCAATTAGCATAGTTGCTGCAACCACACCCGTTAAGGGAACCTTCTTTCGCATGCTATCAGTATCAAATTTTTTTAGCAACACCGCCATTACTATAAATGTGACAACATACCCTGTTAGCCACCATGAAACAGGTATTATACCGTCAGGTAAATGAATATGACTCAAGTTACCACACCCTTTTAAATTTTTATTAAAACTTATGCTGCACAAACTAATTTAATGCAACCAAGTTGCATTAAAAAAAGGCTTCCTTCTCAGAAAGCCTTTTTTACATTTCCTTATCTATTTTTCCTTTTTGCATTTTACTGGCAAGATAGTCTGCTGTCCTGGCTGCAATGGCCATCACTGTCTCGGTGGGATTCGCGCCACTAGAAGTAACAAAAACACTAGGCCCGCAAATAAAAAGATTTGGTATATCGTGGCTCTGACAAAAGCCATTAACCACCGACCTGCTAGGGTCATCGCCCATGCGACATCCTCCCATCACATGTCCAGTGTCGGGAACAACGAAGATTGGTTTACCTCCCCGCGCTTCTAATATTTCATTAGCTTTTTGCACACCATGTTTTATTAGCTTATTATCGTTTTCCCCATAACTAAAGCTTATCTGAGGTCTAGGCAAACCATATTCATCCTTCTCGCTACTTAATGTAACAGCATTACGTTCCTCGGGTAAAACCTCGCCAACAATAGTAGCCATAGCATAGAAGTTAAAGTCGAGCATGACCTCACGAAGTTCTCTTCCCCAATACCCCGCCTCAACCGCTAAGTTCTTAGCTAATGCTAATGGCCTATTGCCATGAGCATTAAGAGAATAGCCTCTGACAAAACCTCTCTCTGGGTTTGTTTCATAAAAATCTTGAGAGACTGCCATAACTGGGGTTCCCTTATAAAACCGAATTTCCTCATCAAGTTTTGCATAGATATCATGACCACTGTGTGGCATTATACACTTCCCAACCATACCACTGCTGTTAGCTAAACCATCAGGGTGTTGGGCACAAGCAGAATTAAACAAGAGTCTTGGGGTTTCAACACCAAATGCAGCAACTACTATTACTTTTGCAAGCTGCCTATAATTATTACCTTCATGATTAAATTCAACACCAGTCACCTTTCCATCTTTGCCTACCATGATATTGGTAACCATTGAATCAGTTAGGATTTCTGCTCCCTGTTTTATTGCTTTGGGCACATGTTGAACAAGGGTGCTGAATTTTGCATTGGGCATACAGCCTTCATTACAAAACCCACGGTTAGTACATGGAGGCCTTCCATCAAAGGGAGCTGAAAGAATGGCCAAAGGGGCTACAGTACTCCTTATGCCAAGTGCTTCACACCCTTCCCGAAAGATTTGGGCGTTTGCACTTAATGGTTCTCTCTCAGGATAGGGATAAGGACCATTAAAAGACCCCCAGGGAAAGTGTCTTGGCCCAGAAACCTTAATATCATTTTCAATCTTCGTATAATAAGGTTCCAGGTCTTGATAGGATATAGGCCAGTCTTCGGCAACTCCATCAGAAGTTTTTACCCTGAAGTCACTCTCATGAAAGCGATAAAATACCCCAGTAAAGTGAACAGTCCCGCCGCCCACTCCACGGCCAGAATTATTGGAACCAAATTTTATGGGATCGCTTCCCGTTGATAACCTAGTGTCCTGCCAACTTAATGAATAGCTATGAAGCTCATCGCTGGCAAAATCAGTTTGTGGATTCCAAAAGGGCCCTGCCTCAATACCAACCACATCTAAGCCAGCTTTGCTCAGCTCATAAGCTAAAACCCCGCCGGCAGCTCCTACACCAACAATACAAACATCAACTTCTTTATCCCCATATTTTCTATTGTTCATATCATTATAGCGATGATTATCATAATGATCACAGTTGTGCTTTATTGGATCTCTATTTTCCATCTTTTCTTGCCTCCTTATGGAAGCCCTGACTTTTTGGTTCTCCCATTTTTGGCTCCCAAGGGTCTGCCCAACCTAGTTCTAGCCTATAGTAACCTCTAGGATAAGCTGGACCCCCATAACCTATTTCTGACCAAATTATAGGATGGGAGTAGTAAGCTCCAACAATTAGTTCCTGTAATTTTTTAAATAAGTCTTTCTGAGGCACTGTTTTCCACTCAGGCATATTGAACACTTTTCCCAATTGCAAAGAAGCCAATATTTGAAATTGTTCTTTTACATCTATATTAATAAAACTTTTTCCATTTTTTATTTGTGTTACTTTGTTAATAGCTTGTAAACCTAATCTTATTAAGTTCTTTTCAGCAGGCATATTGGGCTTTCTGTGACTTTCACCAATCTCACTATGTAGTCTCTGATCAATAAAGTAAAGAACCCAGTCAAATATATCATCCCGGTTATCATAAACCATATGGCTACATATAACCCTTAACAATTTTTCTTCATCCTCTGATAAAAAATTCTTTGCTGGAAAAGGACCTAATCTTTTAAGAACTACCTCCCTGGTATTATCATCCCATTCCTCTTTCAAAGACAGAACATCAAAGTCTGGGTAGTGAGTTTTTTTCTCCATTATGGAAGCCCCCCTTGGAGTATTCTCAATAGATCTAGTGTGGCAACAGTGGTAACTATTAAAGGGAGAATTACAGGAGGGCCTACCAAATGGTTGTTTATGTTTTGACCACCTACCCGATTACCAACTCCAACCAAATGGAGATACGCACCCCATAAGTGAGTAGCTATAACAACTATCAATACTACTAATAGTGACGATACCAACAAATCAGTCCCAATAAATTCAGCAAACCAGAGATTTACAGTTAAGATATAAAGGCTTATCACTGGTACCCATAGACTCCAATGATAAAAATTTTGTCTATAATGAAAGAGATGAGTAGCAAGCGCCCAAAATAGAAATTTTAACCCATGTAATGATTTCTCTATAACCTCAATTAATTCCACTATATCCCTCCTCATCATTAAAACCACTGTAATTTTTTAATATCAAACTATCTCTTAGCTTACCACCAGTATCAAGCTTTATACAGGCAAAAGTTAAAATCACCCGCAGGTTTTTTGGGTGATTTTAACTTCACTTTTTCAATTCTTATTATTCTTTTTTACCCCAGTAAACTCATCCATTAAATCATCAACTATTTCTTTATCATATCCCTTGTCATACTTATTCTCATCTAGATCTTCAGAAACTTTTTTTCTTTTCTTTTCTCTTGCTGAGGCTATAAATACACTGATTTCATATAATATCACCAAAGGAATTGCTAGTAAAAACTGTGATATTATATCTGGTGGTGAAATAAGTCCACCAATCACGAACATTAACAAGAAAATATATTTTCGCTTCTCTTTTAATGTAGTGCTCGTTAATAGTCCTGCTTTGCTTAACACATTAATAAAAACTGGCATCTGAAATGTAATTCCGAAGGCAAAAGTTAAAATAGAAGCAAATGAAACATATCGACCTGCTGAAAGCATTGGTTGAAGGTCCTCAGTACCAAAGCCTAGCAAAAATTGTATGCTTATAGGAAGAGTTAACACTATTGCAAAAAATCCCCCTACTAAAAACAAAATATAGCATATTACAGTTAGTACAATTGGAGATGTAAACTGTGCATTAACAAATCTCTTTTTTAAAAAATTTAATATTGTGAAAGTAACAAAAGGTACTGATAAAATTCCACCAACAATTAAAGAAATCTTTAAAGTTGTTATAAATCCTTCAGTAGGGCTGATAAAAATTATTATATCTACTCCCCTAAACAGAAAATGCATAATAGTTGGGGAGTAATAGTAACCGCCAATTGTACCAATAATAAAAATCATTATTATTAGAAAAAAACTTTTTCTAATATCTTGAAGCAATTCTGTAATGAAATTTACATGATTCGAAGTAGACGACATTCAGGTACCTCCTATCTACTATTATGCAGGCACAGACTTATCTGATGGTGTGGCAATATTGTTATTCCCACAATTTAATACCGGACAAGCAGATACGCATTCATAACATCTAGTGCACTCCCCTTTAGCAACAGCGTAATTATTCCTTACTGAAGATAATTTGTTTTTCACTTCATCTGATAAGGCTTCATAAGGTACGGGACGATCTAAAATATCAGGTGTCCCATTAGCCATCAACTCTTCTAAAACTAAGGCATCCTTTTTCAAAGCATTGCGCGTAGAGCTAAGGGGATTAACATCCATGCTACACACTTCGTTACACCGCCCACAGTTTATACATGTATCTGCAGGCAATTTGATTTTCAAAAAACTAACTCTGTCAGTTAACGCAACAAGAGCACCTACAGGACAGAGGTACCTACACCAAAAGCGCTTTTTAAAAACCTCCAATCCTGCAATAAGGGGTATAATTGCTGTTTCTAAGCCAAATCTAGCTTGTTGAATGCCAGCTGCGCGACATGTTCCACCAATTGGGCATACTGTACAAAACACTGGAGATTTTACAATTCCTGCTGCAATCATAATACCAGCAAGAACCCCATATTTATTTTGCCTTCTTTCAAAAATGTTCTTAGTATTTAATTGATTTACATGCGCAACTCTCTTTTTCTTTTGCACCTTTTTTAGAAGCCCTTGGAAAAAATCTAGCAATGAACCAAAAGGACATACCCAACTACAAAAAACTCTACCTAAAATTATAGTTAAGACAATTAAAGACAAACCTGAAATAATAACACTCCAAATTAGCGTTTGTGAGCCAATAGTGATTTGTAACATACCTACAGTGCATGTGAAAACCTGTTTGTCACCAAGTGTAAAAGCACAAATAGTTCCAACTACAAAAAGCACTAAAAAGATAAAGAAAAATATCTGACTAAGCATTCGTATATAAACGATTTTCTTAGGATGCATTACAAGCCCCCCTTTTTTATAAGCCTGTTTTAGCTGAACAAATACACCTTTTCATTTCTGCATCTGCTTCGTCTTTGTTATAGGGCTTTTCAACCTCTATAAAGCTTTTAACCCGCTTTTCAACTTCAACTTGTTTGGGTAGATTTAAAAGTGACTTTTCACAACTGTATGGACCTACATAGTTACTTAATAGCATTCGGTTACTAGGCAATTCAATTTTTTCTAAACCGAGATATTGGTGAATAGCTTCTGCAGCTCTTCCACCGTGACCTATTGCCTCTACAGCTGTAGCAGGACCTGACACACAATCCCCACCTGCAAAAACTCCCTCTACAGAAGTAACAAAGGTTTTAGGGTCTACAATAATGTTATCCCACTTTGTTTCAATTCCTGATCCTGTTAAATCATCAGTATTCATGTTCTGTCCTACAGCGATAATCAAATTGTCTACTTCTAATTCTATAAATTCCTCTGTCTTAGTCGGCTTTTTCCTCCCAGAAGCGTCATATTTCCCAGGTTTCATTTTTTGGAGCACAACTTTTTCTATTTTCTCATTTCCCATTACTTCAACAGGATTTGTCATGGGTAGTATTTCAATCTTCTCTGCTTGCGCAGCCTCAATTTCTTCTAAAGCAGCGGGCATATCATCTAAACTTCTTCGGTAAACAATCTTGATATCTTCTGCACCTTGGCGCAATGCGCAACGGGCCGCGTCTATTGCAACATTTCCACCTCCAACAACTATTACTTTTTTCCCAAGATTAACTTCTTGATCTTGGTTTAATTTCGCTAAAAATTCAATACCGGACATTACTCCAGGCAAATCTTCACCTCTAAGCCCCATGGTTTTACTTGCGTGAGCTCCAATAGCTAAATATACAGCAGCGTATTTATGTGATAATTCTTGTAATGTAATATCCTTACCTAGTTCTTTACCATAAACGACTTCTACACCTAATGATAAAATATGGTTTATTTCACCTTCTAAAATATTCACAGGAAGCCTATAATCAGGAATTCCTACTCGCATCATTCCGCCAGCTACCTTTAATTTCTCATAGACAGTAACCTTATGTCCGTATCTGGCCAAAAAATACGCAGCTGTTAATCCCGCTGGCCCAGCTCCAACTACAGCAATATTTTTATTAGTACTAGAACTTGGAACTAAATTGGCATTCTTTAACACGTCAGATATTTTAATGTTCTCTGCAAGCAGCTTATCTCCAGCGTAGCGATGTAGTGCCCTTGAATTTATAGGTTGATCTATTGTTTGCCGCTGACAATATTTTTGACATGGGGGTTCTTCGCAAATGCGCCCACAACTCAAAAAGAAGGGGTTGGTTTCTCGGCCAAGTGCAACAGCTTCATGGTAGAGCCCCTTCTGCATTAGCCCTATTGTTCCCGGCAAATCCACGTTAGCAGGACATGCATTGGAGCAAGAAGATAAAAACAAATCTTCGCATACTGAAGCCTGGCAGTATTTCTCTTCAATATGCTCTTGGAACTCTTGGGAAAAATTATTAAGTGCAGAACTCAAAGGTAAAAGAGATTGTCTACCTTGATAGCACTTAGCATCATTATATTTTTCCTTGCTTAAACTTTTTAAAATTTCCGTGTCGTCCTTATTCCCTTGCCCCTTAACTATCCGCTCTAAAGTCTCACAACATTGTTTTAAATGTGTTTTGCAGAAGTTACACCCAGAGCAAGAGGAAAGCTTTTGATAGTTATACAAAGTAAAAATACTAGTTAAATTAACAATACAGCTAGTATTGTTAATAACCATAAATGTATTTGATAAATAAACGTTATCTGATAAATCCAAGTCTTTTCTGCTAATTTCATTATTGATAAGTTTTTTATTTAAGATTAACCCCAAGGCCCCACCCCATACGATTGCTTTAAATTCATTGTGAGGCTTACTTAAACCACCACCATAATCGTATATTAACTCTAAAATCGGTGTTTTTTTATCTGTCTCATATAATCCTGGTTTGTTTATAGCACCATTAATATAAAAGGGTACTTTATCAAAAGCCTTATTATAAATTGTAGTTAAATCAATTATTAATGATTTTTTAGTTTTACTAGCTAATGCGTTAAAGCTGTTTGGCTTCTCAACAACTTCCAAAGTTAATTTTTTAGAAATATTATCTCTTAGTTTTTTTTGATTTTCTTCATTTGTTAATAAAATAGCTTTCTCTACCCCTAAACTATCTACTAAACTTTCAACTGTAGGAATCACTGCTGCAAAATTTTCTAAATGATAATTTAATAGTCCTAAGCTAGAGACATCTGAAGACAGGGTATTTATAACTAACTCACGACAATCATCTGTAACATTTAATGACATTTAGTTCACCTCCGTGGTAAGAGATTTTTTTGAAATAAATTTCAAAACTAAAATTGTTATCTCATAAAGCAAATATAATGGCACAAACAGTATTAATTGTGATAAAAGTTCGGTACCGGGTGCCAACATAATACTTAAGCTAAAGATAGCTAATAACACATACTTTCGATTTTTTTTTAAAAACAAGTGATCAATTATACCTAAAAATGCTAGCGCAAGTAAAATAATAGGAAGCTGAAAACTCAACCCAAATACTAATATGAAGGTAATAAAAAATGAATAATAATACTGAATAGAAATATACGGTTGCATTATTTCAGGTGAGAACTCAAATAAAAATTTTAAAGCAATAGGCATAGCAGCTAAAGTTGCTATTACAGCTCCAAAAATAAAAAGCAAAACAGATGTAATAGAAAGAATAGATATAATTTTTTTTTCTTTTTTAGTTAGTCCAGGAGCAACAAACCAAGCAAATGATGAAATTATAACTGGAAATGCCAGTACAAATCCAACAAGGACAGCAACTTTAAGGTTAACTAAAAATGCTTCAACAGGATTAAAAAATGCCATTTGTTGAACAGGTAAAGGCTTCTTTAGAAATTCTAAAATTAATGGTGCATATGTAAAACCTATAATACAGCCTATAACGAGAGCAACAATAGATATAACAATGCTTTTTCTTAAGTCCTGCAAATGTTCAACAAGGCTTATTTTTTTATCCAAGTATTTCACCTCACTTGCCTAAAAATTTATCTAGTAGTGATTTTTTTTCCTTTGGTTTTTGGTAGAGATGTAATGCCTCGTATGTAACATTTTTGTCTATTAAACTCTGTTCAATTAGATCTTTTTCTTCATAATTGAATTGTAGTGCCACACCACAGTTTGGACTTATGTCTTTAGGTCCCGGTATGCTTTTAACGTCAAATCCTTTTGTTTTTAAAACTTTTTCAGCTTGAACAGCATGATAAGATGAGTAAAAGGTAACTACTCCAACTTGGTTACTATTCATTCTTAATCACCTGCAATATTCTTTTCTATAATTTCTTCCAATGCGTCAATAGTCTTTTTAACCTCTTTTTCTGTGTTAAAATATCCCAACCCAAATCTTATTGTTCCTCCCTGACTAAAGGTACCTATAGTTTTATGAGCTGTTGGTGCACAATGCAATCCTGTCCGAGTCATTATATTAAAAAACCGGTCTAAAATAGTCCCTACTTCTGAGCATACAACTCCTTTAAGATTTACGCTTATTACACCCGTTTTCTCAATTGCTTCTCTAGGACCGTAAAGCTCTAATTCTGGATACTTTAATATCTCATCAATGAAGTATTGAGTTATTTGCTGATCATAGCTTTCAATTTTAGAAATCCCTGTGTTTAAAATGAATTTAACCCCAGCACTTAACCCAGCTATACCAATGGTGTTTAGTGTTCCGCTTTCTAATTTATCTGGCATATGTATAGGCTGTGTTTCAGTTTCTGAGTTACTACCGGTTCCACCATACAAAAGAGGCGGTAAATCTATGTTAGAGTTTAAGCATAACCCTCCTGTGCCCTGAGGTCCTAAAAGCCCTTTATGTCCAGTAAATGCTACTATGTCTATATTCATCTTAGCTAAATCTATATTTATACTTCCGGCTGTCTGAGCACAGTCAACTACAAAAATGCACTTATGTTCTTTTGCTATTTTTCCTATTTTATCTACTGGTTGAACTGTACCTACAATATTTGATGCATGATTAACAACAATCATTTTGGTATGGGCTTTGATACTTTTTTTTAAATCATCAAGACTTACTCGTCCTTCTCCATCACACTGAACTACAGTTACCTCAATACCTTTGCGTTCCAAATACCGTAAAGGTCTCATTACAGAGTTATGCTCCATACTGGTAGTTATAATATGATCTCCTGGCTTAAGTAATGTGAGCAGAACAAAGTTTAAGCCCTCTGTTGCATTCTTAGTAAACACTATTCGCTGAGGATCTGGAGCATTAAATAGTTCTGCTAATAATTCTCGGGCTTCAAAAACAATTTTTCCTGCTTCTACTGATAAAAAATGACCAGAGCGCCCAGGACTTCCGCCAACCTTATAAAAATAGTTTTGCATGGCGTTCATAACTTGAGGTGGTTTAGGCCATGAGGTTGCTGCATTGTCCAAATAGATCATCTATTACACCTCTCCTCTATATCGTTCTTCGCAAGGGATTACTTCTATTGCCCCTTTTATAGGGCAAACCTCCACACAAGCATAGCATCCATTGCATTTATCAATATCAATATCTACAGAAGCCTCACCATCAATAGCAGTAATAGCATTAAATTTGCAAACATGTATGCAAACGTTACAACCAGTACATGGTTCGTACACAACTGCGGTACCCATTTTAGCACTATCTTCTGTGGTAGAGCTATCCAATGCTCCTGTGGGACAGGTTTTAATGCAATCTAAACAAACTGTACACGTTTTATAAAT
Organism: Desulfitispora alkaliphila; assembly: GCF_050433185.1. NCBI lineage: Bacteria > Bacillati > Bacillota > Desulfitisporia > Desulfitisporales > Desulfitisporaceae > Desulfitispora > Desulfitispora alkaliphila. Next base: position 16,693 of record NZ_JBNPXS010000034.1, on the reverse strand, counting down.
CACAGGTGTTCCAGAATGTATGATGCCTTCGTTAATATGAGCTGCTCTTAGCGAACCTTCCGGACATATATCAATGCATTGATGACAGAGAATACACTTAGATAAAAATTCTCTCTCATTAATTGCTCCAGGTGGACGAATTAGTTTTTTGGAAGGTGGTACAAAACCTACTGTAGTAAAGAGGGCTGACGTTCCTATAGTAAAACCTAGCACCCCTAAAAACTGTCTCCTCGATGAATTCATTACAGAAACCTCCTTCCACATGTATATTTTAGTAAAGACATGCGTATATTTTCACAAATGTACTTTTTATTAAACCGTTAATTTATTTGAACTAGCTGTCTAATTTCAATTTATGATGCTGTCTTTCCAGTTATGAATATTTTAAAAAAAGTTCTAGAAAATCTTATGAAAAATAAATATTAATTAAGGAGTGATGTGTATGTTTGGTTTAGGTGTTCCAGAATTAATTGTTGTTTTAGTACTAGCTCTAATAATATTCGGACCTACGAAGTTGCCCGAAGTTGGTTCTGCTTTAGGCAAAACTATTCGCGAATTTAAAAAAAGCACAAACGAAATAGAGAAAGAGGTGGTGAAGCCTATAGACGATTTGAAGTCTGAAGCAAATTCAATTGACAAAGAAAATTAATGTGGAGGGGGAGTTAATATGTCTAAAGACAAAAAGGACGAAAACATATCTAAGGATAAAGATCTAAGGTATATGTTTTTAACCAGGAGAACCTTTATGATTGGGACTGCTGCTGCAGGAAGTGCTCTTGCCTTATCTGGCTGTGGCGAAAACAAGACTAATGGAACGGGAACAACTAAGCCTTCAGGAGATCCTAAAAAAATTACTGAGCCAAGCTACATTTCTGTCGATTACGACAAGTGTGTTGGATGTAGAATATGTGAAGTAGAATGTGCGATGCATCATAATAATGGCGTTCCTGATTTGGATAAGTCCAGAATCAAAGTATACAAATACAATCCAATGGTTGATATTCCAGCTATATGTGCTGGATGTAATGACGCACCATGCCTCGAAGCCTGTCCTGACGAATTAAATGCTATGAAACGGGACGAAACAACGGGAGCAATATTGATAAATGAAGAAAACTGTGTTGAAAACTGTACGCTTTGTATAGATGCTTGCAAAGATAGGGCCAATGTACTACGTCGTAGCAAAGAAAATGATACAGCTGTAGGTTTATGTGGATTATGTGACGGAGAGTATCCTAAATGTGTTGAAGCTTGTCCAGAAGATTGCTTGTATGTAGTTCCCATATATTTGGACGGACAATACTGGGCGGCTGAACCAAAGGAAATAGCTAAAAGAGTTGTGAAAAGTATGTACCGAGGCAGTAAAGAAGCAGAAGAATTTTCAAAATCTTAAGGAGGTGTATAATATATGGCAAGTGGTTACTTTGAAAAAATGCTAGAGATTGATTTAAGTACAGGTGAATTTAACAATACTGACACACATATGCAATACGTTAAACAGTTCGTTGGTGGTAGAGGCTTAGGGGCAAAGTTATTGTGGGAACGATTAAAGGATAAACCTCCAGGCTTTGATGCACTAAACCCTGAAAATCCACTAATGTTCTTACTTGGCCCTAGTAATGGAGCACCTATCCCAGGCCCTTCAAGAATTACAGTCTGCGCAAAATCTCCTTATACTAAACCTTTAAACTCCCCTTATGAAAAAGCTTCCACTGTTGCATGGTCTTGTGCAGGAGGTTTATTTGCACCCGAGTTGAAAATGGCAGGCTATGATGGCGTTATTTTCACAGGTAAAGCTGATAAACCAGTTTATGTAGTTATAGATGACGACCACGTTGAAATTAAGGATGCCAGTCATCTTTGGGGTAAAGATTGTAATGAAACTGATAAAATACTTCGAGATGAATATGGACCAGAATTTAAACACATGTATATAGGACCTGCTGGGGAAAATGAAGTTTTATATGCTTCAATAATGACTGAAGTAAATAGAGCTGCCGGTCGTTCTGGTATGGGCTGTGTCATGGGTAGTAAGAATTTAAAAGCAGTTGTAGTTCGAGGAACTAAAGTTGTTCCTGTTAATGATTTTACAGATGTAAAAAATGCAAAAGATATGCTTTTTAATGAAATAAAAAATTGGAGCGGCTATGAACAATGGAGGCGTTGGGGAACCGCTGTAATGTTATCCGCATCTTCAGAAAGAGGCACACAAACTACTAAAAATGCCCATGAAGCTACTTACGAATACCATAATGAAGTGGGTAATGTGGTAGCAGATACCAAGTTTTGGACCAGACACTCTTCCTGTTATCTCTGCCCTATCCGCTGTATGAAGCATGGAGTTGTTCCCAGTGGGAAATATAAAGGCACAATTGCAGAGGGCCCTGAGTATGAGACAGGCACAATGCATGGCTCTAACTGCTATATAAGAGATTTTGGCGGTATGATGAAAAGCATTCAGACAGCTGACGAGATGGGATTAGATAGCATATCTGCTGGTAGTGTGGTAGGTTTTGCTATGGAGTGCTATGAAAATGGACTACTTACTAAAGAAGACTTAGGTGGCATTGAGCTTAACTGGGGAAATGCAGATGGCGCCATTGAACTTCAAAAGATGATAGCTCGCAAAGAAGGTATTGGAGCCCTTTTGGCCCAAGGAACATTAAGAGCTGCTAAGGAAATTGGAAATGGTGCAGAAGAATATGCAATGCAGATTAAAGGTCAAGAGATAGCTGCCTGGGGTATTAGAGTAAACCAAGGTTTTGCTATAGTTTATGGTACTTCAACTAGGGGTGCTTGCCATCAGGTTGGCCCTAATGTTTTAATACAACATGAAAGGTGTATGTGCGACATCTTAGTAATTTGTAGATTTGTATACTATGGCATCGGTTCTGATCCTTTACTTAAAGCGTTTAATGCTATTACAGGTTGGAATTATTCCCGCGAGGAATTCTTACAGGTTGCAGAGAGAACTTGGAACTTAGAAAAAGTATTTAATGCTAGGGAAGGGTTCAAGAGAGAAGATGATTATGTTCCTAATAGATATCATACACCTATTACTTATGGACCCCATGCAGGTGCAACTATAACACCGGAAGAGCAGGAAAAGCATTTAGATGACTATTACACTGACCGTGGATGGGATTTAGAGACTAGTTATCCAACCGAGGAAAAATTAAGGGAACTGGGATTAGATGATCTAATACCTGTCATCCAAGAACTGCGTTAAATATTATACTTGAGAAGGACTTTAAGATAAAATTGAAGTCCTTCTCTTTAATTAAATGAGGTGGTTAAAATATGCGTATAACTGCATTAATTACAGGTTGTATTGCAGCCTTTCTTGCTGTTTTTGCCCAGGGATTCCTTTCCCTAAATCCGCCCCCAGCTTACGGTATTTGTGTCATTTGCCATGGAAGGGATCTAATAAATTGGTTATCTAATTTTTTATTTTCAACAAATTTCCCTATAACCCAAGTTTCAAAAAATTTTCCTTTACTAACCGTAATAGGTGTGGTTATAGGTGCTTTTGTAGCTGCTTATACAAATAAAGAATTAAACTTTAAGTGGATAGAGAATAAGTTTACTTCATTTATCACAGGTATGTTAGTAATGATAAGTGGGCTGGTGGTTTTAGCTTGTCCTATGAGACTTTTATTGAGAACCGCCTACGGCGATTTTATTGCTTTAGCTGGTGTGATAGCTCTAGTAATAGGAGTAATTTTAGGGACATTTGCCTTGAAATGGAGGGCAGAAAAATCATGATAGCAGTAATAGTGAGTTTAGCAATTGGTGTTATAATTGGGTATATGGGGCAAAGATCCCGCATGTGTTTTATCGGCGGGATTAGAGACTACATATTAGTCAGAGATACTTTTTTACTCAAAGGTTTTATAGGTTTTTTAGTAACCGCAATTTTAATGTTTATGCTATTAAACCTCTTAGGAGCTAATTTTGACAATTACCCTTGGTATGAAAGAGAGATCCCTAGGGAATATATTTCTCTTGCAGATTATGCCAGAGAAACTGGAGAGACATATGCTGTATGCGATCTACCCTTAGAATCAATTTCAGGTCTGATAAAAGAGCCCCGAGGTGTAAAAATCGGGGACACTATAATAACTAATGTAGCCATTTTAACTATTATAGGTGGCTTATCAATAGGTTTTTTATCTACCCTAGCTAATGGATGTCCTTTTCGTCAGCACATTATGGCTTCATCGGGTAATAAAAGTGCCTGGGTATATTTGTTGGGTTTTTACTTTGGTATAATTGTATATCAATTTTTCATAGCAGATTTTATAAATAACCTTACAAAATAAAATAGTTGCCAGGAGGCAACTATTTTATAACCCTGATTAAACAAAGCTTCTTAAAATTAGAAGCAAAAAACCCTAGACTTATCGCCTAGGGAAGTAATGCTTTTTCAACTATATTAAATCCAATACGGTCTATTACGGTTGCAAACCGCTCACCCTCAAGAGCATTATCTTTGTAAAAATTAATTGCCTTTTCTAAAATAATTATTACTTCATCTTCCGTAAAAATTCCACTTAACTCCTTGCCGATACTACTCTGGTTTCGCCCCCCGCTTCCTCCGATTAAGACAGTAAACTTATCTTTTTTCTTTCCTTGAACACCAATACACGAAATCTGTGGGCTAGAACAGTTATTGAAACACCCAGCAAGTGTTATTCGTAATTTGGCAGGTAACTTTGTGTTATCAACATAAAACTTTTCATTTAATTTAATTGCTAGTTCATCTGTATCATACAAGGATAGTTTGCATACAGCTCCCTTGCAAGAGTGGATCGGCTTTAATTTTTTACCGGCTGAGCCAATAGTTAGCCCTACATCTGCTAACTCTTTAGTAAGCGTTTCTATATTTTCATAGGCCACCCCTGGAATTTCAACATTCAACCTTTGAGTTAAATAAAAGCTTCCTGCACCATATTTCTCACTTACTTCAGCTATTTTTTTTGCCTGGTCACATTTAAGCTTGCCCGCTGGAACTACTACCCTACATGAAAAGCTCTTATCTCCCTTATTAACAATATACCCTTGTCCCTTTAAAGCAGTTTTTTGTTCAACAGTTAAATCCATTTTTTCCTCTCCTCATAACAATATTTATCTTCATTGTACTAATTTATTATGATTAAATCAATCGCGATTTTTCTTCAATATTTTCATAATAAAAGCTTGTAATAATACAATATGTTTTCTTGTTAATATGTTATAATTTTATTAAGACACTTGAACTTAAAAGATTAAGGAAGGGGGAGAACCATGGCAAAAATTTTAAAAGTTTCAGACATGAATAAATGCATAGGATGCTATTCTTGCATGCTTGCCTGTGCCCGTACAGTAAAGCAAAGTTTTTCACCTAGCAAGGCAGCGTTACAAATAAAAACTGCCGGGGGATTTCAGTCAAGATTTATTGCTGAAATATGTAGGGGCTGTGATAACGCGCCTTGTGCCTTGGCCTGTAATTGTGGTGCTCTTGTATCTAGAAAGGGTGGCGGAGTTCGCTTTAATGCAAAAAAATGCGTTGGATGCAGAGATTGCGTAGATGCTTGTATCATAAGTGTGATTAATTTTGATGAAGAAAAAAATCTACCCTTAGTTTGTATTCAATGCGGAAGCTGTGTTAAATTCTGTCCCCATGAAGTATTGGCAATGGAGGTGAGAAACTATGAGGCAAACTATTAAAGTTTTGGATATCGACCTTACAAATGAAAAAATAGAGGTAATTAAAAGAACAGATTTAAACCGCTATTTAGGAGGGACAGCATTAGCTGTAAAGCTCTACTCGGAACAGCTAAATCATGAGCTCGATCCCCTAGACCCAGAACAACCTGTTATCTTGGCTAATGGTCCTTTAAACACTATTTTTCCTGTTGTTACTAAAGTGGTCGCCGTATTTCGCTCACCTTTAACAGGGGGATATGGAGAAAGTCACGCCGGGATGCGCTTGGGCTTGGCAATGCGTGGTGCAGGAATTAATGCTATTATCATCCGAGGAAAAGCAAAGAGACCAACTTACCTGGTAATCGGGCCCCGCGGAGTACAGTTTAAGGATGCTTCAGCTATTTGGGGATTAGATGCAGGCGAAACTGGTACTATTCTCAGGCGCCTAGTACCCGGTAGAGGCCATCGAAGCTGTATTAGAATTGGCCCCGCTGGAGAAAACCTAGTAACCTTTGCTAATGTGAATGTTGATACTTATCGTCATTTTGGTCGCTTGGGTATGGGAGCTGTTTTTGGCTCTAAAAACTTAAAGGCAGTAGTAATTTTTGGTGATAAAGGTGAAGAAATTCAAGATATTAAAGGGTATAGAAAGGTTTACGAACAAATTTACCAAAAAGTTGTCAATACGGAAATTATGGATAAGTATCATGGCTTAGGCACGGCAATTAATGTTTTACCTTTAAATGCCTTAAACGCTTTGCCCACAGAAAATATGCAAAAGGGAACCTTTGAAGCAGCTGAAAATATTAGTGGAGAATCTTTTGCTGAAAAAACTCTACTTCGACAAATAGCTTGTTCAGGATGTCCTATTGGCTGTATTCATTTAGGTCTTTTCAGGGAAGAGTTTGGTTCAAATTATGAGTATAAATTCAAAAGCCTTTCCTATGACTTTGAGTTAATCTTTGCCTTAGGCTCTTACTTGGGAATAACTGAAATTAATAAGGTTTACCAACTTATTGATTTAGTAGAAGAGCTGGGAATGGATGCTATTACTGCTGGGGTCGCTTTAGGATGGGTGACTGAAGCATTCAAAAAAGGCTTTATTACCGAAGATGATTTAAAGACTAGAGTAGCTTTCAATGATACTAAAGGGTATGTGAAAGTTCTTGAAAACATAGTGCACCAGCCTAATAGCTTTTATAAGCTGTTAGCTAAAGGAACAGAAGCTGTAGCCCAAAAATACGGAGGACTTGATTTTGCCATGACCATGGGCAAAAATGAAATGGCAGGCTACCACACTGGCCATGCTCATGTCTTCGGTCAATCTATTGGTGCCCGTCACTCCCATTTAGATAATGCCGGTTATTCTATTGATCAAAAAAATCTTGATCAAAATCCAGAAAAAATGGTTAAAGAACTTATGGCTGAAGAAAAGATTAGAAATGTGCTTACTTCCCTTTGTATCTGTCTTTTTGCTCGAGGTATATATGATATGGATACAGTAATAGAGGCTTTAGGCTCTGTTCAGATAGAAACCACGGAAAAAGAATTATTGAATTTAGGTGAAGAGATATATCTGCTCAAGCATAAAATCAGGACTAGATTAGGTTTTAGATTAGATGATCTTCGTTTCCCTAAGCGTTTCTTTGAAACTCCGTCTCTTGTAGGTCAACTTAAAGAGGAAACTATTGCAGAAATGTTGGAGATCTATAAAAAAGAACTTGATGTTCTTTCCAAGAAATAGAAATATTAAAGACACCACAAATATGGTGTCTTTAATTTGAAAAGAGACCTAGTGTCTCTTTTTCGCTTTCTTGTTAGAAATCCGATTAATTTATAACCATTTCACCATTATAGCAACAAGTAATTTATTTTAATAGCAGTATTTTTTGCGGGGACCTGAGGACGTTAAATACAGTAGTGTTTGTTAATACTACTATAGGAGGGGTTATCCCAAAAACTCCTTAAAAAACTTTACCACAAATAGTATAATAAATTTGAAATAAATTTTAAGGAGTGTCTATTTTGAGTAGATTATGTGTTTTAAATGAAAAAAAGACTTGTGATAATTGCTATGAATGCGATATGTGTGATCTTAACTCACAAAAAATTTGCGATAACTGTGCACAATGCATAGAAAAAGCTGATTATAATAGTATTGAAGTGGATGATATAATAGTAGATTAAGAGAACACTGAATAATACTGACAGGCAGGCAAAAAATAACCGAGCTGCAAGTCTCCTCAAGACTTGCAGCTAACTATTGGAGTGGTATAGCTCATCTGGACACGAATAATTGTCTTTTACGTGCTTTATCTTAGAATTACGCTGTATTAGTCGACTAATTCTTTCTTCAATGTAGTAAAAAATGATTCCATAGGGGCATTATCATAACAGTCTCCTTTAGCGCTCATACTCTGCCTTATACCATTTTCCTTTAATTTGTCCTGATAGTCATAGGCAGCGTATTGCGAGCCCCTGTCTGAGTGGAAAATTAGGCCTCAAGAGAACCACACTAAACTGTAATGGATCTGTTTCAATTAATCTCAATGTCCCTGATCCACTAGTTACACAAACAGTATCGTAACCCACTTCTATTAAATACCTTTTAATTATATCTAAATTTAATTTTTTATCATCTACCACTAACACTTATCTTTTCGTCATTTTCCCTTCTAGATTTCCAGATTCTTTTAAGCATATTTCGATATTTGCAAAACATACATAGTTTAAATCTTTTAGGGAAAAATTATTATGTATTGATATATCTGGTTAAATATTTAACAATTACTGGAGGCAAAAATGATTGGCAACCTATTTAGAAAGCTTAACTTTTTTAAATTACTTAATGATAACTCTGATGAGATTAATGCAGATCTACCCTCTCAGGTTGCTGAGCAGAAAAGAATTTCAAGAAATATCAATAATAACCTTGCAATGATAAAGACGATTTTTTCCGATAATTATGATGTGGTCATCAGGGATTTTGTTATTGGGGAGGATCAAAAGGTAAGTGCCTTTATTGTCTTTGTTGACGGCTTAGTTCAGGAAAACCTTATAAATGATAACATCCTTAATCCCTTGATGCTCCATACTAGGAAGATAAAACCTGAAACTTCATATAGCTTTGACTATATAAAAAAATCAGTACTTGCCTTTGCTGATATTAAGGAAGTAGATACCATGGAAGAGGTAGTAGATGGGATAGTCTCTGGCGAGACCGCCTTGTTCCTTTCTATAACTAATAAAGTGTTGCTTATTGATAACAAGGGTTTTGAAGCTCGAAGTGTTGATAAACCCGAATTAGAAACTGTTATCAGAGGCCCAAAAGAGAGCTTTACCGAAACACTTCAGGTCAATACTTCCCTCTTAAGAAGAAAAATAAAGAACTCAGATTTAAAGCTAGAACAACTAACCCTAGGACAGCGAACCAAAACTAAAGTTTGTATTGCTTACATGAAGGGGATTGCTAATGAAAAAGTGGTGGGCGAAGTCAAAGAAAGACTAGAGAGAATAGAGATAGATGCAATCTTGGAGTCTGGTTACATAGAAGAGTTTATTGAAGATGCCCCTTTCTCTCCATTCCCTACTATAGGAAATACAGAAAAACCTGATACCTTAGCCGCAAAAATCCTAGAAGGGAGAGTGGCCATCTTTGTGGATGGAACACCCACTGTTCTTTCTGTACCCAATATCTTTGTAGAGAGTTTGATGGCCAGCGAGGACTATTACTCAAGGCCTTACTTTACTAGCTTTATCAGGATAGTAAGACTGATGGCTCTACTAATAACTATTCTATTTCCAGGGATATATGTTGCCATAGTACCCTATCACCCTGAACTTTTGCCTACAGAATTAGCTATTTCATTAACTGTTGCCTCTGAGGGAATCCCTTTTCCTGTGTATGTAGAAATTATTGTGATGGGATTTGCCTTTGAGGTCCTTAGGGAGGCTGGGGTCCGAATGCCTAGGGCCGTTGGCCAAGCAGTTAGTATTGTAGGGGCCCTTATTCTAGGCGAGGCAGCCATTAGCGCGGGTATTGTAGGGGCTCCTGTGGTTATTGTAACTGCTCTGACAGCTATTGCAAGCTTTGTTATCCCAGCTCAGCTCGATTCTATTACTTTAATTAGGGTCTTATTTGTAGCAGTTGGTGCTGTTATGGGTTTACCAGGCTTGGTAATTGTATTTATAGGAGTAATCATTCACATGGCTTCCTTGCGCTCCTATGGGGTTCCTTATATATTTCCTATAGCGCCCTTCTTTATCGCAGAGTGGAAGGACTTATTCATTAGGGTTCCCTGGTGGATTATGACAAGTCGCCCCCATTTAATAGGGACAGAGCACCGCAAGCGGGAGAAGAGAGGGCAAAGACCAGATCCCTCAAAAGATTGAAGCTGACAAAGGGTGATTACTATCATGAACAAAAAAAAGCATATCATTTGCGTTCTGCTAATAACCTTTATATTTATAACTGGCTGCTGGAATAAAGTTGAACTCAGTGAACGGGCCTTAGTTATGGGAACTGGCATAGATAAAGGAGAAGACGGGACAGTAAAAGTAACTATTCAGGTACTACAACCTATAAAGAAAGGTATTCCTGCTGCCGGTATTGGAGGAGAGGCTACTGACAATGCAGTTTGGGTTACTACCAGCACTGGCGAAACACTCTTTGATGCAGTCCGCAATTTTGGAATGCAATCAGGCAGAAAGCTTTTTTTTCAATATAACGAAATAATAGTTATCGGAGAAGAGGTAGCACGAGAAGGAATATTACCCCTTCTGGATTTTTTCGCAAGAGACCATGAATTGAGACTTAATCAGCAGGTGTTGATAGCTGAGGGTGAGGCCGTAGATGTCTTAAACGCTACTCACCAACTAGAAATTGTACCTGCTAATGCAATACGCGACTTAGCCATGGGTAAAGATGCCATCGGTACAACAGTAAGTGTGACTCTTTTTGATTTGACAGGGATGTTAGCCAACAAAAGTACTTCCCCAGTTGCTACCAGGATTGAATTGTTTGAGAGCACTGAGAGTGAAGGGAACGAGGAAACTGAGCAAAATGGTGAAGGTGAACAAACAAACAAGAAGCTTCGTGTTACAGGAGCAGCCGTATTTCGAGAAGATAAGCTAGTTGGCTTTTTTGACAAGCCTGAGACTAGAGGACTTAACTGGATTTTAGGTGAGGTGGTACAAGGAATTATTGTGGCCAGTTCACCTCTTAATCCCCAGGAAAAAGTAAGCATAGAAATTATTCGAGCTGGCGGTACCATTACTCCAGAATTTAAAGACGGGGACTTTTCAATTACAGTTATGGTTGATATGGAGGGAACCCTAGGAGAACAGCAAAGCAGAGTAAACCTAACAGAAGAGCAAAGATGGACTTCTCTAGAGAAAAGAACTGAAGCAGTAATTGAAAATGAAATAAAAGCTGCTTTGGAAAAAGCTCAGAAGGAGTACAAAACTGATATATTTGGCTTCGGAGATGCAATATATCGCAATTACCCCACTCAGTGGAGAGAAATTGAAGATAATTGGGAAGAAGTATTCAGCCAGATGGATGTAAATATTGAGGTTAACGCCAAGCTTAGGCGAAGCGGGATCACTAGGACTCCTATAACACCTAATTAAAGGACGGTTATTGCACATGATTATGATAGTAGGAATTCTTGTAGTAGGTCTCTTGATTGCTTTACTAGAAGCACCAAGGTTATTTAAGAAAAAGCTATGGGGAGAACTGGCAGTATTTTCTGCACTTCTCATAAGTGGTTTAGCTCTAGCTTTATATTTGACAGTATAGTGTTGATTCTAGGAGTGACAAATATGTTTAATCAGGAACAACTTTCTGGCGGTCAAGCAACTATTTTTATTACTGCAGCCGCTATCGGCACAATATTCTTAGGAGTCCCCTCAATAGTTGTTGAAAGTGCAGGCAGGGACGGCTGGCTATCAATTCCCATAGGGTATACCATTGGCATTTTGATAGGATTATGCTTGGTGAGGCTCGGACAAAGATTTCCGAATAAAACTTTAGTCCAGTACTTACCGGATATACTTGGAACTGTACTAGGTAAAACCATAGGCTTAATCTACATAGTTTCTTTTTTCCTTTTATCCTCCTCACTTATTAGGGAATATAATGAAGTAATGTTGCTTTTAATGCCAGAAACCCCTCCCATTGCCTTTAATATCCTTTTAATATTTCTTGTTGCTTATGTGGTAAAGGCTGGTCTTGAAGTATTTGCGCGTGTGTGTCAGTTTTTTGTGCCTTATGTTGTTTTCGGTATATTGTTTGTTCTATTTAGCTCGCAAAGTTTCTTTGATGCTAATAATCTAAAACCCTTTTTAGAAAATGGCATCACTCCAGTCTTGAAGACTGTACCTATGCAAATAGCTTTTGCTGGAGAAGCAGTCCTCTTTATGGCACTATGGCTACCATGTCTAATTGAAATTCAAAAAGGTAATAGGGCTACCATCATAGGTATTTCAATAGCAGGGGTATTGTTAACTTTAGTTGTGATCGTTACGGTGGGTGTCCTTGGCCCTGAGAGGGTTTTGGATTCAACCTTTGCTCTTTTTTCATTATCCAGATTAATATTAGTTGGTGATTTTCTTAGAGGGTTCGAGGGTATTCTCACAATAATTTGGATTCCCGCAGCTTTTATGAAAGTTACTATCTTCTTTTATCCAGGAGTAGTGGGGCTTGCCCAGTGGTTTAACTTAAAGGAGTACAAGCCCTTAGTATTACCATTAGCTGTTATTGCAGTAGGCATGAGCATGGTCCCAGAAAATTTAGAGCAATTAAAACAATTTACGTTTATAAATGAGTTGTATTTTATATCTTCTTTAACTTTAATGATTCCACTACTGTGGATAATAGCTATCCTAAGGAGGCTGAAATCCTGAACTTAGCACTAAATTCCATATCTCTCTTCTATTGGAGAATCTTTTAAAATACCCTTCCTTTTTACAGAGTACGTACAATTAGATTAAAACCTGATTATCACTTGAGAGATTTGCAAATTAAAATAGGTAGAAATAACGATACTTAAGTCATTTTTTCAAATTAAGCCAGAAAAATAATTTGACATTTTCAATTTACAGTAGGATTATCAGTATTTCATCTTACAAATTATGGTTTGTATCCAATTTATTCGTATGATATTATCTAGGCAAATGTAAAAAGAGCAGGAAATCCTGCTCTAAGTAATGGTAATCTGGAAGCCTTTTAGGATTACTTCCACTAGACCGCATCGTTTCCTGCCGATGCGGTCTTTGACTGTAGGATTCAAATTACCATTTGGGGCAAAAAGCTTCTTGCCGTGATATGTAGCATAATAAACAATAAGCTCTCGGTATTCAATTTCATCCATCTGTTTTGCTATGTAAGCATCGCTGGCTAGAATGAGTTCTTTAGCTAGCAATTTGACGGTAGTCGGGTTTCTAAGGGGACTAGATTTGGTCTTTTCTGTCTGCTTTTGGACCATTTTTGTTCCACTCCTTAAATATCAAGGTCTCTTTGCCCTTGATAAACAGTTTCCTCATCAATACTTTCTTGGCGTTTTGAATAGGCATACATGAGGCTTGCTGTGGCTAGATTATTGACTAAACGAGGTATCCCTTTAGATACTGAATATATAGCCTCGGCTGCAGCTGGAGTGAAGATATTCTCTAAAGCACCAGCTACTTTAAGCCTAGTTGCTAGATAGTCTTCAATCTCGTCTTTTTTTAGGCCCTGCATTATGTGCTTTATGCTGATCCTTTGTTTAAGAGGAGAGTTGACAGATAAACCTAACTTGTTTCTAATCTGGGGCTGCCCTGCTAAAATGAGAACAAAAGGGTTTTCTGAATCCATTTTAAAGCTGAATAGAAGTCTGATATCTTCTAAAATCCCATTAGAGACTAGCTGAATTTCATCTAGCATAATCACAGGAGTGATTTTTTGGTCATCATAGTACAGTGAGCTGATAGCCTGCTGGATTTGATGAAACATGGTAACCTTTCTGTTGGCAGGAATTTCACCTAGAGCCATCAAAAGCCCTCGGTAAAAATCCATTACCGTGACGGTAGATAAAGTGAAATAGCAGGGCTTGTAGAGGCCTGGGTTTAATCCAGCAGTAACATTTCTCAAAGCAGTAGACTTACCTGTTCCAGGCTCTCCCATTAGCAGAAATATTCCTCGGGATGACTGGATGTATTTAAATCTTGATTTGAATTCTTTAATATCATTGCTCTCATAAGTATCACTAATGTCAAACTCTTTACCAAAAGGGTTGTACTTTAATCCAAAGAATTGAGTAAACATTTAGCTCTCCTCCTCCATTATTTGAGTAAAAGATATGGTCTGCTCTGTGGGTGTATCGTCTAAGGAAACCGTGGTAATGTCAAAATCCTTGTCAGCAGAATTAGAAGGAGGTCTACCCTTTCGTTTCATATGAGCATTATCGTGAAAATTAACCTGTTGTGCTTCACCCACTTTTTTATCATCAGAATATATATATACTGGCATAAAAGGTGTCTCAAGCCATGTGGGCTCATACCTTATCTCCATATTCATACCAGCAAATTTGGCTTTAGTTTCATAAAGGGTGTTGTCAATTGTAAATGTCCCATCATGACTGATCTTTCTTCTTTTTCTAAGCAAGAACTTTTCAGTAAGTTCTTTAGGATCACTACATATCTTAATTCTATCTACTTGGCTCATAAAAAAATCTAGGGGACTTAAGCCATTAAGGGAGCTATGGGGCTTTTTGAGATAATCCTCATCTAGCCATTTAAAAAATTGCTTGTTTAAGGCATCGATATCTTTTACGCTATCGAAATCTAATGTGCTTAAAAACCTTTTTCTTACTGTTAAGAAGAATCTCTCTATTTTACCGCGACCATTAGGCTCATGGGGCTTAGAGTGAATCAAGCTACACCCTAGACTAGCACAAACAAACTCAAACTGTTGGGATCGATAAATTTTCCCATTGTCAGTATAAACTAAAGTAGGAAAACCCCTTTTTAGCAAGGCTTGCTTAAAAGAATCTCTTAAAGACTCAAAGTTTTGAGAGAAATAAAATTGAGCATGAGTAACCAGTCTACTAGCATCATCTATGTAAGCAAAGAGATATGTTTGTCTTCTCTTCTTGCCATCTTTAATATATGGGCCATACATCACATCTGTCTGCCAAAGCTGATTGATATACTCATGGGAAAATCGCTTCATTTCCTTTTCTTCTTCACCTGAAGCTGAAGGGTTCTTTAAATGCTCTGCCTTTAGGTATCTGTATAAAGTAGTCAGAGATACCTTGCCAGGATCTATCACCCCATCCTTTATTAACATCTCATAGAGGACGGTTTTTGGGGCCTTTGGGTACATATTTTTTTTAGCAAGTATCTTTTCTCCAAGCTCTTCATCAATTCTACGGCTGCCTCCCTTATCACCCCGAGAATTAGGCTTTAATGCATCAATCCCACCGCGCATATAATCACAGTACCAGGATTCTAAAGTTTTAGGAGAATACTTTCTAGAGCCATAATAGGGCATATCTATGGGCTTTTCGGTAACTGTAGAGTAATATGCCTTATTGTTTGATACTTGACCATTTAAAACAGGGCTGATTAATGAAAATCTCTTTAAGGCTATGGAATTTCTAGTGTTTTCATCAAGCATTTGCGTGGCCTCCCTTTTAATTAAACTAGGAAGCCGTGACCGGTCAGGCTACAAGATAATATTACCAATTAATTTAGCCAAAGCCTAGGAAAATGAAGTGTTGGAAGAATTTTTTGCTGCTAAGTCTTAAAATCTGCTTTTTTTAATGCTATAATTGATTGCAAAGAGTAAAGAGCGTTTTATTGGTTATCTCATAAAATTTTTGTGAGAAGGAATCTACCCGGTCAAGGTTATCCATTATTACCAATAGCTCTCTTGCTCTTTCTTTTTTTTCTATAGAATTGCATGGTAACTTTAGCTCTGGACTCAATTGACGCAACCCATTTTGGATTAAGCTTAGATTTTGCATAAACCTTTTCTTGTAATGATAAACAAGCTGCCTTGGGATATTCAGCCCCTCATTTATACTATTTAGCGCATCTAAGCAATCCTTCAATGTCCCGCCGCTAGTGAACGCTTTTTTTGTGTAAAGCAAAATATCCTTCAAGCTATGAATAAACCTTGGTATACAGAAGCTAGGTAAGTAGGATAAAGTATGCCCACAGAGGGGGCAGATGTACCGCCTGATGAAGATTTTGTCTTTGTAAATACTAGTAACAGAATGCCTTTGATAGAAACCATGCTTCTTGAACTGTACAACTCTATTACAGCTACTGTTATGGCACCTTCTAACTGGTGGCACAGGAAAAGGGTACTCTTTCCCTTTTCTGATGTATTCCTCTAGACCGTCTACTACTGTAAATATTATCTGCATACAAGATCACTCTCCTATGCAAAATATTTTACAATAAATAATCCTACTGTAAAGTGAAAATGTTTTTGCACTTTGCAGTAGGATTACTTTATAATGCCACCTATTTTAATGTGAAAATATCAGGACAATATCCCTACATTAATTTGCTAAGCTACATCATCTATAGCAATCTTAAATCCAATTTCTTTTAAAGCATCTACTGTTCTACCGAAAGCATTAAAGCGACCGTTTAAGTTCTCTACCTCAATTATTTCAAAAACTATTTCTCCTGCAGGCTTTTGCTTTTATATCGCATCTATAGTCTCGTAATCAGTGATTAAGCTTT
This sequence comes from Desulfitispora alkaliphila, assembly GCF_050433185.1. Lineage (NCBI taxonomy): Bacteria > Bacillati > Bacillota > Desulfitisporia > Desulfitisporales > Desulfitisporaceae > Desulfitispora > Desulfitispora alkaliphila. Next base: position 268 of record NZ_JBNPXS010000034.1, on the reverse strand, counting down.
CTAATGTTTGAGGATAGGCATTTATGAAAATATTATCACTTCTAGTAAAGCAGCTAACCTGCTTGAGTATACACATTAAGTCAAACTCTGTTAGTTTACCAATATTTTTAGCACATAAAAACAAATCTTCGAGCGAATAATTACTTAATTCGCCACTTCCTCTAGTTAAAGCTTGGATTGTCAACAGTAAACTAGACAACTTTTTTAAGGTTATGTAATTTATATTCTCTAGGACTCAAATAATCCAAAGTTGAATGGATCCTAAAAT
>NZ_JBNPXS010000033.1:0-33657 GCF_050433185.1 Desulfitispora alkaliphila | reverse complement strand
CCGGGCAATGTACCTGTTTTTATAGAGCGTACTGCTAATGTAAAACAAGCTGTAACAGATATTATTACAAGCAAGAGCTTTGATAATGGAATGATATGTGCATCTGAACAAGCTATTTTAGCTGACGAGCCAATAAAAGTAGAAGTGATGAATGAACTCAAAGCCCAAGGGGCATATTTTCTAGCCAAAGAAGAAATTAAGAAAATAAGCAACTTGATTATGACTCCAAAGGGAGGCATGAATCCAGCTACAGTTGGACATTCGGCTGAACGCCTTGCAGAAGAAGCAGGAATTAATGTACCTAAAGGTACTAAGTTGCTAATAGCTGCAATTGATGGATATGGACCAGGCTATCCGCTTTCATATGAAAAACTAACAACAGTAATGGCTTTTTATACAGTTAAAGATTGGGAAGAAGCTTGCCATATGAGTATTGAGCTCTTAAACCTAGGTGGAGTTGGACATACTTTTGCTATTCACTCTCAAAACGACGAAATCATCAGAGAGTTTATCCGCAAACCTGTATTTAGAATATTAGTTAACACGCCATCAGCCTTCGGAGCCATTGGTTATAGTAGCGGCTTAACACCATCATTAACTCTTGGCTGTGGAACATGGGGTGGGAGCAGCATTTCTGAAAATCTAGGTCCGCATAACTTAGTAAACATAAAGAGACTAGCATATGGTATTAAAAATGTAGAGCAAAGCAATAGTAGTGCAACTAATCCAGTTAGCGCACCTGTAGAAACAACTTCTTGTGAAGTGAATAAAGACGAAATTGCAGAAGTAGTGCAAGAAGTTATTAAACGATTGCAACTCCAGCAATAATCAGCCTAGATAAAGGTAGGTGAAATTCTGTGAATACAAATGAGCTAGTTGCAGCTATCACAGAAGCAGTAACAAAACAAATGCAAGAAAGTAAGCACAAAATTCCATTAGGAGTGTCAAATAGGCACGTGCATCTATCACAACAAGACTTGGAAAAACTATTTGGATATCAAGTGGAGCTGACTAAGTACAAAGACCTTTCTCAACCTGGTCAATTTGCTTGTCAAGAACAAGTTACTCTTGTAGGGCCTAAAGGAGTTATTGAAAAGGTGAGAGTTTTGGGTCCAGTGCGCAAGGAAACTCAGGTAGAAGTGTCAGTGGCGGATTGCTTTAAGCTTGGAATAAAAGCTCCCATTAGAGATTCTGGGGACTTGGAGGGCTCTGCTAGCATAACGCTAGTAGGCCCAAAGGGATCTGTAACATTAATTCAGGGGGTAATAATAGCTAACAGACATATTCATATGCACACTAGTGATGCCGCGAGATTTGAGTTAAAAGATGGAGATCGCGTAAGCGTTAAAGCCTCAGGATTAAGAGAGTTGGTCTTTCACCAGGTTTTAGTTCGTGTTAGCGATAAATATAAGTTGGAAATGCATATAGATACCGATGAGGCAAATGCAGCATGTCTTAACAATAATAATTATGTTACAATTATCTAAAAAAATGTTAGCTAACCTGATTATATAGTACTTAACAGAGCATAAGCTTTAGGGCAAGGGATGTGAAACTAGTTCAATGCCATCAGAAAAAGAATGAATAGCTTAAAAGGGGCTGAAATTCTGTATAATACAGGATTTCAGCCCCTTTTTGCGATATAAAATATGAAAAAGATTGAGAGCTAGTAATATCTATTGTGCTTACAAAAAAATAAGGAGGAGTTGTGAGATGCCGGTTATAACTTTACCTAGTAGACTTGAAACAGGGGCGGGTAGCATACAAAACATAAGCCAGCTAGTAAATGCTGAAGGTTGTAGTAAGGTGCTTATAATAGTGGATGTAAACAAAGCAGTAGAAATAGCAAAAAAAGTTGCCGCCCCTAAAATTCTAGGGATATTATATTAAGTAATTCCTCAAACTCCTTTATATACTGAGCGGTTATTCTAGTAGCAATTTCTTTAGCCAAAGCTTCTTTATATACATGGGTAGTTAAATTTCTGTCCTTTATCATCAAGAGCCAGGTTTCTTCGTTTTTAATAATATTTTGCGCGAAGGCTTCTTTAATAACTGCCTTTGGAGAATTAATACCCACTATTCCTAAGTCCTCAAGATATGCTTTAGTTGTTTTCCAAGCAAGTTCGTAAGTAAATTCGAATCTTTGAATCATACCATCGCGAATTACATCAGAGCAATCATTTTTATGCAACTCTTCTGCTGCTTCTTTTAAACGAGCTAAGGCATTACTAAAACTATACAGCTTATCTTGTACATTCATAAATTACCACCCCGTCTTTCTTAATACGTGTGCTAAATTCATCACGGTCTTCTTCTTTTATAAATGCCAAGTCTAATTTTTTCAAAGTGTCGATTTCTTCAACTTCATGATAAATACGAGCTTCTTTTTCAACTGGAAGGGTGTCTATAATGGCAATATCATAATCACTTATAGGGGAATGATCTCCCCTTGAGCGAGAGCCAAATAAAACGGCTTTTTTTACCTTATACTTTGCAGCAATTTCCTTCACTTTCTCTATAACAGGATCTTTCATTATGCATCACCCTCAGAAAATAAATAGTTGTACCTAATTATAGCACTGTAATATTTTTACTGCAAGCGAAGCAGTTACAGAATCGCCTCCTTGGCAGGAGCTTTAAAAGTCCATAAACTACTAAGGTAACAGCTAAATATTAATATAAGAAAGGCTGATTCTATGTCTAAAAGGCGATTATCTTTAGATTTACACCCTATTTACAACAAGGGATGTCTAATTGATAAGGCTTTAGTAGATGCAATTAAAGAAGCTGAGGACAAAAAGGCAAAAGAGCTGGAGATTATCTGCGGGAAGGGCAGTGGTGCCCTGAAAAAGAGAGTGCTTAAATTTCTAGAAAGGAAAGATATTAAGGAAAAATACCATCGAATTGACAAGGATAAAGACAACTGGGGTAGGGTGTTTGTCTATTTTCGATGGAGTAGGGGGCAGAAAAACCAATAGCTGACATTATTCGACAGTTTCCCTAAAGGAAGCTGTCATTTTTTTGTAGAATTTGTAATATGAGAGGAGGTACTACGCCGATGTATTATGCTCATTCACGAGAGGGAGAGCCGAAAGAAAAATGGCAGAGCTTATACGATCACTTAACTTCTACAGCAGAGATAGCTGCATCATTTGCAGATAAGTTTGGGGCAAAAGAGCTTGGTTATACAATTGGTTTGCTTCATGATATAGGAAAATATTCAGAAGGCTTCCAGAGAAGGCTCGAAGGAGACAAAGAGCTGGTAGATCACTCTACGGCAGGACTTAAAGAAGTTTACAAAGCTTATGCTGACAAGAAGGCCTTTGCAAAAATTATGGGTTATACGATCTGTGGACACCACAGTGGGTTGCCTAATTCAGGAAGTGAGAATCAAGAAGGAAGCCTTTATTATAGGATGAACAAAAAACTTAAATCGATAGAAAATTATTCTTCATATGCAAAAGAAATAAAAATACCAGACTTAGCTACAGCAAAATTCCCACTGAAAAAATCCAATGAAATGTATTTTAGTTGTTATTTGTTTATTAAGATGTTGTACTCATGTTTAGTAGATGCAGATTTTCTAGATACAGAGTATTTTATGGATAGAGAAAAAGGCGATAACAGGGGAGGGTATTCCTCAATAGAGGACTTATTATCGCTTTTAAACGATGAATTGAATAAAATGAAATCCTCAGCCAAGAAAAGTGAAATCAACAAGCGCAGACAAGAGATATTAACGAATTGTGTGGAAAAGGCCGATAGTAAAAACCACATTTTTTCACTAACAGTTCCCACAGGTGGTGGGAAAACACTGTCATCTATGGCCTTTGCGTTAAATCATGCAAGAATAAATGAGATGGAGCGGGTAATATATGTAATCCCCTATACTAGCATTATCGAGCAAAATGCAAAGGTTTTTCGCGAAATTTTTGGAAATGAAAATGTTTTAGAGCATCACAGTAATTATCAATTTGAGGATAAAGAGGTAGATGATAATGATTTAGATGTTCAACAAAAATTAAAGCTAGCCTCTGAAAATTGGGATATTCCAATTGTGGTAACTACAAGTGTTCAATTCTTTGAATCTCTATTTTCCAATAAGAGCTCAAGGTCTCGAAAGCTACACAATTTAGCTAAAAGTGTAATTATACTAGATGAAGCTCAAATGCTCCCAGTAAAGTACTTGCAAGTGTGCTTATTAGCTCTTTTTGAATTAGTTAAACACTATCACACCAGTGTAGTTTTATGCACTGCAACTCAGCCAAATCTCAATAATGATAAATTATTGCCATCTGATATATCAATTCAAGAACTAATGGAAAATCCCCAAGAACTTTATCGACAGTTTAGAAGAACTAGGGTAAACAACCTAGGGGAATTAGAAGATGAAGATCTTATTGGCCATATACGAGACCATAATCAGGTTTTATGTATTGTAAATAGAAGAGAGCATGCAAGGATTCTATATGAAAAGCTAGGGGAAAAGGAAGGTGTATTTCACTTAAGCACTAAGATGTACCCGTTACACAGGCAAAGAACGCTAAGTGAAATAAAGGAACGATTAGCAAATGGACAAGTATGTAAGGTTATTGCAACACAATTAATAGAAGCTGGAGTTGATGTGGACTTTCCTGTAGTATATAGAGCTATTGCAGGTATTGATTCCATTGCTCAGGCTGCTGGAAGATGTAATAGGGAAGGGAGGGTGGATTGTGCTGATGTGTATGTTTTTATGCCAACGGAGAAACACGCTCAGCCGCCTAAAGAAATAGAGTTAAATGTCAGTGAAGCTAGAAGCGTATTTAGAAATTTTGAAGACCCATTGTCTATTGAGGGCATCAATAAATATTTTCATCTGCTTTACAATCTCAAAAACACTGATTCGAAGGATATTGTCAAAGATGTTAAAGCTCAAGCTAATAAACTAGATTATTCCTTCGCAGATATAGCTGAAGAATTTAAGCTAATTGAGAATAAAACCATAGCGATTATAGTTCCCGAAAAGGACAATGAAGAGTGCGAAAAGTTAATTGAACAACTAAAATATGCGCCGATTGTATACCAGATAGTTAGAAAGCTTCAGCCCTATACAGTTAATGTATATGAGAATGAATTCAAAGAGCTTCTCAGTTCAGGGGGAGTTGCTATTATAGATCAAGATAAGAGGTTTTATGGGTTAACAGATACTGAGCGATTTTATGATGAGAGTACAGGGATCAAATGTGACAGTGATGTTTTGACAAAAAGTATTTTGGTAATATGAGGAGGATGACTATGGGTTTTGGGATTAAGTTAAAGGTGTGGGGGGACTACGCTTGTTTTAGTAGGCCTGAAATGAAAGTAGAAAGAGTGAGTTATGATGTAATTACCCCCTCGGCTGCAAGAGGAATATTGGAAGCGATACACTGGAAACCAGCTATAAAATGGGTGATTGATAGAATTCATGTCTTAAATCCTATTGTCTTTGACAATATACGTAGAAATGAGGTTAAAGAAGTTATATCAAGTACTAATGTAAAAAAAGTCATGAAGGGCGAAAACACTCAATTATATCAAAATGCAACTAAAGATAGAGCTCAACGGGCAACATTAATGCTAAAGAATGTTGCTTATGTAATAGAAGCTCACTTTGAAATTACAGATAAGGCGCAGGAAGAAGATACTCCAGAAAAGCATTACAACATATTTTTGAGAAGGGCCAGAAGTGGACAATGCTTTCATCAACCGTATTTTGGGTGCAGAGAGTTTCCAGCTAAGTTTGAGTTAGTAGAGAATGAGCTACCAGTTTCCTATTATAGCGATCAAACCGAAAATAAAGATTTAGGCTGGATGCTCTGGGATATTGACTATAAAAATGACATGACTCCAAAATTTTTCAGACCTGAGATGCTTCGAGGAATTATTCAAGTTGAGGAACCCTAATTTTAAATGCTGGAGGTGAAGAGTAATGATTATTCAAGCTTTAAATGACTATTATAATATTCTTTCAAATGACTCTAATATTGAAATATCAAAAGAAGGATACAGTATTGCAAAAGTAAAGTTTTGTGTAATTCTTTCTGAAAATGGAGAAATGTTGGACTTAGTTAGGTTGTCAGATGACGATAAAAGCTGGAAAGACATGATGGTTCCTGTTCAGAAAAAACGTCAAGGTCAGAAGCCGCCTTCGTACTTTTTATGTGATAACTTTAAATATGTTTTTGGTTGGGATTTTGACCCCAAAAAGAATTCATCATCACCAAGCAATTACGCTGCATTTAAAGAACTACACGAAAATATTTTAATAAAAGTTGAAAATACAAATGGGAAAGCATTATTAGCATTTTTAGATAAATGGAAGCCTGAGTTGAGTTTAGATAATGAGATTATAAAAACTAAATTAGATGATCTAGCAAAGGAGAAGAGTGCTAACATAGTTTTTCGATTAGATAGCGAGTCAGGTTATATACATGAAGATGAAGAAATTTTAGCAACTTGGGAAGCGTATCTTGAAAATAATAAAAGTAAGAATATGGGGCAATGTTTGGTTACTGGGCGAGTAGAAGCTATTGAACCAACTCACCCTAACATCAAGGGTGTTAGAGATGCAAATAGTGCTGGAGCAACGCTGGTGGGCGTTAATGCTAAGGCCTTTGAATCTTACAGTAAGAAGCAAGCATTTAATTCGCCAGTTGGTAAAAGTGCTGTATTTGCCTATACGACAGTTTTAAACTACATGTTAAATAGCAAGAGACATCGTATTCAGATTGGTGATGCGACTACTGTTTTTTGGGCAGAGGATACCTCGGGTGAGTGTGAAGATCTATTACAAGAGCTGTTTAACCCATCGGAGAATGAGAAAGGTGAGCAGTCAGGATTTGATGCAAAGGCAACAGGGTTTGTCAAAGATGCACTAACAAGACTAAAAGAGGGAAAGCCAATAAAGGAAAAGGAGAATATTAACTTTTTTATACTAGGGCTATCCCCAAATAATGCGAGACTTGCAGTTAGGTTTTGGCATAGAGATAGCTTTGGCAGGTTGGTTGAAAAAGTATGGGAGCACTATCGAGATATGGAGATTATCAGTGGAGATGAACGGATGAGGTTAGTGCCTTTATATAGATTAATTAGTGAAGTTATACCTAAGAAATCTCAGGACAAGAAAGCCCCACCTATACTAAGTGGGGCTCTAATGAAAAGTATTTTTACGGGAGGTAGATACCCAGCAGGTCTGTTTTACGCTATCACTAATCGGATTAGAGCCGATGGAGAGGTTAATCATATTAGGGCTGGAATTATTAAGGCTTACTTAAAAAGGAATGCAAGAATTCAAAGTGATTTAGAAAAGGAGGAAATGCTGACTATGAGTTTAAATGAAGAAAGCACAAATGTTGCTTACAGGTTGGGAAGACTATTTGCAGTTTTGGAAAAATCACAGAGGGAGGCTTCGGATGTAAAGTTAAACAGCACTATAAAAGACAGGTATTTTGCCACTGCATCTACTTCTCCAAGGGCTGTTTTTTCGGTACTCATGAAGCTGGCTCAGCATCATATTGCTAAAAACGAGTACGGGTATGCAATAGAAAATAGAATTCAAGAGATAGTGAAAGATTTAGATAGTTTTCCAGCGCACCTTAATTCAGAGGGGCAAGGGCTATTTATTTTAGGATACTATCATCAAAGGGAAGCATTCTATAGAAAAAATGAAATTATCAAAGAGGGGGAGTAAATGATGGCGGAGATAGAAAAAAGATATGAGTTTGTAATTTTATTTGATGTGGAAAACGGTAATCCAAATGGAGATCCTGACGCGGGTAATATGCCGAGAATTGACTATGAAACTGGTCATGGAATTGTAACGGACGTTTGCTTAAAAAGAAAAGTTAGAAATTTTATTGAAATTGCTAAGGAAGACAGTGAAAACTACAAAATTTATGTAAAAGAAGGTGCGGTTCTTAATGAACAACACAAGCTGGCATACAACTACTTAGAGATTGATCCTAAAAAGGAAGAAAAAAAAGCCAAAGAGAACAGACACTTGCTTCGGGATTTTATGTGCAAAAACTTTTATGATGTTAGAGCATTTGGAGCTGTTATGTCTACAGATATTAATTGTGGTCAGGTTAGGGGCGCGGTTCAGTTCAATTTTGGTAGGAGTATAGATCCTATTGTTCAACAAGAAGTTTCTATTACTAGGATGGCTGTTACCAATGAAAAGGATATAGATAAAGAGAGGACCATTGGCAGAAAGCATATTGTTCCATATGCTTTATATAAAGCTGAAGGTTATGTATCTGCACATTTGGCAAAGCAAACGCATTTTACTCAGGGTGATTTAGAATTGCTATGGGAAGCAATAGCAAATATGTTTGAGCACGATCATTCGGCAGCTAGGGGAAAAATGGCGGTGCGCAAATTAATAGTGTTTGAGCATGAGAGTAAGCTAGGGAACGCACCTGCCCATATATTGTTTGATTTAATAAAAGCCAAAAGAAGAGATAGCAGTGTCCCTGCTAGAAATTATAGCGATTATGAAGTAAGTATCGATAAGAATTCTCTGCCTAAAGGTGTTAGGTTAATTGAACAGGTGCAATAATGGTTTATGATGAAGATGAGCTACTGATGCTTTCCGGAATACAGCATTATTGTTTTTGTAAAAGGCAGTGGGCTCTCATTCATGTGGAAAAGCAATGGCAGGAGAATGTGAAGACAATTGAAGGAAAGCATATCCACGAAAAAGTGAATGATCCTTATTTAGTGGAAACTAGAGGCGATATCACTATTGCTAGGTCTGTTCCGTTAACATCATACGAATTAGGCTTATATGGTATTGCAGATGTAGTTGAATTTTCAAGAGTGGAAAAAAAGGGTGTGCTCTTAAAGGGGAAAACTGGATTTTGGCATCCAATTCCAGTTGAATACAAGAGAGGAAAGCCTAAAAGTGATGAAAGAGATGAGGTGCAGCTCTGTGCTCAAGCTATATGCCTAGAAGAAATGCTGCACGTATCCATAGAAAAAGGTTATTTATATTATCATCAGATTAGAAAGAGAGTAGAAATAGAGTTAAATAGCGGTTTAAGGGAAACAGTAAAAAAAATGGCTAGTGATATGCATAAAGTCTATAAAACGGGAATAACTCCTAAGGGAAAAGTGGGGAAGCATTGCAAATTATGTTCAATGGAGAACATCTGCAAACCGAAGGTTGGTAATAAAAAACTGAAGGTTAAAGACTATGTGCAGAAGGGGGTAGCTGATAAATGAGGAAACTGCTTAATGTGTTATATGTAACTACCCCTAATTCTTATGTAGCAAAAGAAGGAGAAAATGTGGTAATCAAAGTTGATGGAGCAGAGACATTTAGAATTCCTGTCCATAATCTTGAAGGGATCATCTGCTTTGGCTATACAGGTGCCAGCCCAGCTTTAATGCAGCTGTGTACAGAAAGAAATGTTGGATTATCTTTTCTTAGCGAGAATGGCCGCTTTTATGCAAGAGTTACAGGAGCAGTTTCGGGGAATGTGCTTTTAAGAAGAGAACAATATCGTAAAGCTGATAGTGAGATAGAAAGCTTAGATATTGCAAAGAACTTAGTTGCTGCTAAAATTGCAAATAGCAGAACTGTTTTAAGGAGGGCAATCAGAGACCATAGTTTGACGATTAAGACTGATGCTGTAGGAGAAGTTACGGAGAGACTAACTTCTAAAGTCAATAAAATAGAAAAAAGTAAAGATTTAGATTATTTGAGGGGTATAGAAGGGGAGGCTGCAAGAGTATATTACTCTGTTTTAGATGAATTAATCCTATGGCAAAAAGAAGATTTTTTTATGAATATCAGAAGTCGTCGTCCACCAAAGGATAATCTGAATGCGTTACTTTCTTTTTTATACACACTGTTAGCACATGATGTTCAATCAGCACTTGAAAGTGTCGGTCTTGATCCGTATGTAGGTTTTTTGCACAGGGATAGGCCTGGCAGGGCAAGTTTGGCCTTAGACTTAATGGAGGAGTTGAGACCATACTTAGCAGATAGAGCAGCCTTAACATTGATCAATCGAAAACAAATCAGCGGAAAAGGATTTATAAAAAAGGAGACTGGCGGCATTATTATGGATCAAGATACTAGGAAACAAGTATTATCAGTTTGGCAAAAACGAAAGCACGAAACTATAACACACCCATTTCTAAGTGAAAAAATTGAAGTTGGTCTAATTCCCTATGCTCAAGCACTACTTTTAGCAAGGTTTATCCGAGGTGACTTAGATGGTTATCCCCCATTTTTCTTTAAATAGGATGGTGAGAGGAAATGATGGTATTGGTTACTTACGATGTTAATACGGAGGATTTTGAGGGTCAAAAACGCCTTAGAAAAATTGCCAAACAATGTGAAAACTATGGACAGAGAGTACAAAACTCAGTCTTTGAATGTTTAGTAGATCCGACTCAATTTACTGAACTAAAACTTAGACTAGAGAACATAATGGACAAAGAAAAGGATAGCTTAAGGTATTACTTCTTGGGAAAGAACTGGAAAAATAGAGTAGAACATGTAGGCAGTAAAGAGGCATACGATCCAGAAGGCCTCCTTATGATTTAATATAGCGCGAATGTAAAGAGAACATAAAAAGACGTGTATATTCGCACTCAAGAGTTTTATGGGTTTGAGTGTCTTTGAACCAAAAAAAGTAGCAAAAAAGTATAGTTATAATAGAGGTTCGCAGATACAGTGCCTAAAAGCATTGATATAATAAGGTTTTTTATTAGTGCTGTCGCACCCCTCGCGGGTGCGTGGATTGAAATATTTTCTGGTCCTATAGAACCGCGGTCACTGTCGCGTCGCACCCCTCGCGGGTGCGTGGATTGAAATTATATGTCGGCAGAAACTATTTCCAAAGGGTAGTGGTCGCACCCCTCGCGGGTGCGTGGATTGAAATGTAAAAATCAAAGTCCCTCTCTTTGGCCGCCAGTGTCGCACCCCTCGCGGGTGCGTGGATTGAAATAAGCAGTACCACCGTTCCTGCTTACGGTCTATCGTCGCACCCCTCGCGGGTGCGTGGATTGAAATTTTTCTGATTTTATCCCAATCCATGTCACATAGCACGTCGCACCCCTCGCGGGTGCGTGGATTGAAATCTAGCTGTATCTAGGTGGTGAAAAGCCCTGCCCGTCGCACCCCTCGCGGGTGCGTGGATTGAAATTCTGTAATATGCTCGTTAAAAACTTGCACAGTTAGTCGCACCCCTCGCGGGTGCGTGGATTGAAATATCACTTGCGTTAACTATATCGGCACAAGCCTTAGTCGCACCCCTCGCGGGTGCGTGGATTGAAATTTACTTTAGCCATTCCCTTTCCCCCTTTCTGTTGTCGCACCCCTCGCGGGTGCGTGGATTGAAATATTAACTACCATTGACACAACTCGCATTACCACGTCGCACCCCTCGCGGGTGCGTGGATTGAAATTTATTTACGTCTAGTCTTTCGGGTATAACCACGTCGCACCCCTCGCGGGTGCGTGGATTGAAATCGCTAGGTGATGATAAGTACCATGTTATAAGCCGTCGCACCCCTCGCGGGTGCGTGGATTGAAATCAAAACTGCCTTTCATATGTTTTCAAATCCTACACGTCGCACCCCTCGCGGGTGCGTGGATTGAAATCCATCTCATACCGTCAGTATTCGGTATTTCTCCGTCGCACCCCTCGCGGGTGCGTGGATTGAAATAGATATTTATTTACAAACGAATACCTGTGCGGCACGTCGCACCCCTCGCGGGTGCGTGGATTGAAATGCTTTTGTTCAGTTGTAATCTGGAATCTGAAACCGTCGCACCCCTCGCGGGTGCGTGGATTGAAATTCCTGCGTTAGCTCAGCTCCAGTTTTCGGATTTCGTCGCACCCCTCGCGGGTGCGTGGATTGAAATCTTTGGTAGAAGATGATAAAAGATTGAAGAAACGTCGCACCCCTCGCGGGTGCGTGGATTGAAATACGTGTCAAGCCTAGCTTGAGCGACCAGGCCGCCGTCGCACCCCTCGCGGGTGCGTGGATTGAAATCTGATAGTGTATTACCTCTTGTATAGTCAATTTGACTGTCGCACCCCTCGCGGGTGCGTGGATTGAAATTAGCGTTTTCTAAAGCATCTGTATTATCATCATCAAGTCGCACCCCTCGCGGGTGCGTGGATTGAAATTCATTTGTTTATTTGCCATCTTGCATCACCTTAAGTCGCACCCCTCGCGGGTGCGTGGATTGAAATCTAACAGACTACGGCGTAAGAAAAACCTTAGACGAAGTCGCACCCCTCGCGGGTGCGTGGATTGAAATAACATAAACCAGCTGGAAGTCCACCAGGGCACGCGTCGCACCCCTCGCGGGTGCGTGGATTGAAATATAATTACAGTAGCGTAAAAAATTTGGTCCCCTAGTCGCACCCCTCGCGGGTGCGTGGATTGAAATACTATACAACTTTCTCAATTCATGTGCTAAGTTCTCGTCGCACCCCTCGCGGGTGCGTGGATTGAAATCTTGTTTAGCTTTAAAGCATTTTGCCAGTATGAAGTGTCGCACCCCTCGCGGGTGCGTGGATTGAAATATAAATTGTGGAAAGGTAGTTGTCACATTTGTGGCAGTCGCACCCCTCGCGGGTGCGTGGATTGAAATTAAGCGGTAAATATTGTAGCTCCTGGTCTGCTGCTGTCGCACCCCTCGCGGGTGCGTGGATTGAAATCTATTGGCATACCAGTGCTTGCCACCCTTTCAACGTCGCACCCCTCGCGGGTGCGTGGATTGAAATGGTGATGTCAACTCCAGTATCAACCCACTGTGCCTGTCGCACCCCTCGCGGGTGCGTGGATTGAAATTTATCTTACTTACTATTATATAGGGTTTTGTGGGTCGCACCCCTCGCGGGTGCGTGGATTGAAATATTGGCAGCTCATAGACTCCGCATTGACTGGTCTTGTCGCACCCTTCATGGGTGCGTGGATTGAAATATCTTAGGAATAATGCTATTATCATAAATAACAAGTCGCACCCCTCGCGGGTGCGTGGATTGAAATTTTGTCGTTATATAGAAGTTGTTTGTCTAGTGTTGTCGCACCCCTCGCGGGTGCGTGGATTGAAATAATGGTATTGGTCCAAGGGTAGTCATACCATCAGCCGTCGCACCCCCCGCGGGTGCGTGGATTGAAATATATATTGTTTTTGTGTTTATTTTTCTAATTCATGTCGCACCCTGCATGGGTATGTATTGAAAATCTATCACACTTCGGTACAATATATCGGAATGGTCAAAAAATTGACTTGTTGCTTCAGGGCATGATACAATTTGCTTGGTGTAGTTTATAATAATTCTAAAAAGTTGAGAGGGGGGACAGGCATGGCTAATAAGAAGAATGTTTCTGAGAAATTTAAATTGCGAAAACGGGTAATGGAAGAAGTAGCTAAACTAGCATTGAAAAACGAATTAGCACAAAAGATAGATGACCTTCCTGACAGATTACTAGAAACTCAAGGGGACACAAAATACCGCTGTTGCGAGTATAAGGAAAAAGCTATTTATGCAGAAAGAATCAAAAGTGCTTTAGGCCTAAACCCGCAAACTCAGTATAGAAAACAGCGACTGAGCAGTTTATTAGAGATGTCGTTTCAAGAGCCGGATGTGAATCACAATCAAGTTAGCGTCATGGATATAGCCTGCGAAGGTTGCCCGATTAATAAATTCTTTATTACTAATGCGTGTCAGAATTGCCTAGACCACTCATGTCAAAGAGCCTGCCCGAAGGATGCTATTTCCGTTGTGCAAAGTCAAGCATATATTGATCAAACATTATGTGTTGAATGCGGTATTTGCAAAAAAGCATGTCACTATAGTGCGGTTGTGGAAATCAATAGACCTTGTGAAGCAGCTTGTTTAGTGGGAGCTATAACGGCAACTAATGATAGAAAAGCGGAAATTAATAATGATAAGTGTATAGAATGCGGTGCCTGCATATCGGGATGCCCCTTTGCAGCAATCACTGAGCGGTCACAAATTGTAAAAGTGATAGAGCTGTTGCGAGATGAAAAGGTTGTGGCTATGATTGCTCCTGCTTTTATAGGTCAATTTGGTCACAAGACCGAGGCTGAACAGGTCATACAAGCATTGAAGAAACTAGGGTTTGCTGAAGTTTATGAGGTAGCCTTAGGTGCAGATATGGTTTCCTTAGAAGAATTAGAGGAATTTAAAGCAAAGGTACCAAGTGAACAAGAATTTATGACCACCTCTTGTTGCCCTGCTTTTGTAGGTATGATAGATAAGCACTTTCCTGATTTGAGTAAGAATATTTCTAGTACAATTTCACCTATGGTTGCACTAGCAAAGCATTTAAAGAGAGATTCAGATACGAAGACGGTCTTTATTGGACCTTGTATAGCAAAAAAATCAGAAGCTAGGGATAGTGGAGTTGTGGATTCTGTTCTCACATTTGAAGAACTAGCTGCCTTGTTTGAAGCAGCAGATATAGATTTAAGTCAGCTAACAGAAGATGGAGTAGAAATAAAAGCTAATGCATCCCAAGCAGCTAGAGCTTTTGCTAAAGCTGGTGGGGTAACCCGATCTATAGAAAAACTTTTAACTGAAGAAGAAAAAAGTGTTTTTAATCCTGATTCAGCCCAAGGGTTAGAAGAGTGCATGGCTAAACTTAAAGAAATGAGTTCTGGGAAATCTCAAGCTAACTTTTTTGAAGGAATGGTCTGTACGGGTGGATGTATTGGCGGACCAGGAACAATAGTTAACCATAAAATGGCACAAAGGTTTCTTGAAAAACTTAGCCAAAGTTCAGATAAAAGAGATGCCGCAGAAAATGAATTGGCAGGAAAGATAAAAGAAGATATAAAAGAGGAAATGCATCGTTAGGTATATACCGTAAGTTATATATAAGTTGTCGACCTTTAACATTAAGTTGGAGGTCGATTTTTTTTGCATTAAATCAGCTATTTAGGGAATTTTAAGTAGAGAATAATAAAAAGAGGAGACAGGCAAATGATTCAGTTTAAACAAGTGGGCAAAGTGTTTAATGATGGATTTCGTGCTCTAGAAGACATTAATTTAAATGTTAAAGAAGGGGAGCTGTTGGTCTTAATTGGACCTAGTGGTTCGGGTAAGACAACCACCATGAGAATGATAAATCGATTGATTGAACCAACAGAGGGGGAAATATATGTAAAAGGTGAGCTCATAAAAAGTCAAGATACAGTGGAGCTAAGGAGAAATATTGGCTATGTGATTCAGCATATCGGTTTACTCCCTCATATGACTATTGCAGAAAATGTAGCCTTGGTGCCCAAGCTAAAGAAATGGAATAAAGATGACTACATGAAAAAAGTAAATGAGTTACTTGACTTAGTGGGCTTAGAACCAGATGTATATGGAAACAGGTATCCAAAAGAATTAAGTGGAGGTCAACAGCAGCGGGTGGGTGTAATCCGTTCACTAGCAGCAGATCCAGAGATAATTCTGATGGACGAGCCCTTTAGCGCACTAGACCCTATTAGTAGGGAGCAACTGCAAGATGAGTTAGTAAAGCTGCAAGAGGAAATAAAAAAGACCATTGTATTTGTTACCCATGATATGGATGAAGCGTTAAAGATAGCCGATAGAATTTGTTTGATGCGCGATGGGAAGATAGTACAACTAGATACACCTGAAAACATATTGCGTCACCCTGCCAATGATTTTGTCAGGTCTTTTATCGGTCAAGATAGGTTAAGTGAAGCAGAAGATTTACCTGGGATTTCTGAGGTAATGGTGGAGCCCATTACAGCTAAACCAAATCGTGGTTTGGCAGAAGCCATAAAATTTATGCGTCAAAAGAAAGTGGACAGTCTTTTAGTAGTTGATAAGGAAAAAAGGTTAATGGGCTCAGCTAGTGTGTGGAGCATTCAAAGAAAGTATAAGGATGAAACATTAACTATTCAAGATATTATGAAGACAGAAATTCCCACCATAAAGGAAGATCAGTCACTGCAAGATGGGATTGATATTATGAGTGAGCATAATCTATCCTATTTAGCTGTAACAGACAAAGAAAAGACATTAAAAGGAGTAATAACTCGAGCAAGTTTAGTTGATGTAATGGCAGATAAATTCGGAGTAAATTAATAGCAAGAGGTGAAGTCTGATGGATTTTATCCAGAGTATAATTAATAGGTGGCCGGCTATTGTAACTGGTACATATGAGCATATTCAATTAACAGCAGTCTCATTGTTTATAGCTGTCCTGATAGCTGTTCCTTTGGGAATTATATTGACTCGGAATCGTCGATATTCTGATGCGGTAATCGGCATTACGGCAGTTTTTCAAACCATTCCCAGTCTGGCTCTGTTGGGATTTATGATACCCATTTTAGGGATTGGTTTTACTCCTTCAATTGTAGCACTGACTATTTATGGGCTACTACCAATTTTGAGAAATACCTATACGGGTCTTACCGGAGTAGATAAGGCTGCAGTTGAAGCTGGTGTGGGTATGGGAATGACCTCAAGGCAAATTTTATTTATGATTGAGTTACCCCTAGCTCTTAATATTATTATGGCAGGGATTAGAACATCAACTGTGTTGATTATTGGTGTGGCTACATTAGCCGCTTTAATCGGTGGCGGAGGGCTAGGAGATTTGATTTTTCGGGGCATTGCCATGGCAAATTCAGCAATAATTTTAGCGGGCGCAATACCCGCAGCTATTTTAGCCATAATTTTTGACAGTCTGCTAAAATGGGGTGAATTTAGAGTTACTCCTGAAGGACTTAAAAAATAAATGTTAGAAAGGAGTATTTACATGAAGAGAAAAATATTAATACTAATGGTTCTTTTGGTAGTAGCTATATTTGCTTCCGGTTGCCCTATTGGGGGTGGTGGAGCGCAAGATACTGTAGTTATAGGAGGAAAGAACTTTACTGAACAGGATATATTGGTGTTTATGATGCGAGATATGATAGAGGCACATACAGATATTAATGTGGATACAAGGGCATTTTTAGGTGGAACTAATGTAGTGGCTCAGGCCATTGAGCGGGGAGATTTGGATATTTACCCAGAATATACAGGGACAGGGTTGATGATTATTTTGGATGAAGAGGCTATGGAAGATCCACAGGAAGTATATGATTATGTAAAGAGTAGATATGAAGAGGAAAGAAATCTTACTTGGTTAGAGCCTTTCGGATATAATAACACCTACGCCATGGCAATGCGAGAAGACCATGCTGAAGAATTAGGCATAGAAACATTGAGTGAGTTAGCTGAACACGCACCTAACTTAACTCTCGGGGCAACTCAGGAATTTCTAGAGAGAGAAGATGGCTTTATCGGGCTACAGGAGGTGTATGGTATGACCTTTGCCGACACACGAGGACTGGATCCGGGCTTAACATATGCTGCTGTAAGAGATGGAGAAGCTGATGTAAATGATGCTTTTTCCACCGATGGGAGAATAGTGGCATTTAACCTAAAGACATTAGAAGACGATAAAAATCTATTCCCCCCCTATTATGCAGCCCCAGTAGTGCGATTAGATACATTGGAGAGGTTCCCTGAATTAGCAGATGCGTTGAATAGAATGGAAGGCATCTTAGATGAAACTACCATGTCAGAGCTTAACGCTCGAGTGGACCTAGAAGGGGAAGATGCAGCAGCAGTGGCAAATGAATTTTTACGTTCGGAGGGATTATTAGAATAAGGCTACCTAAGTAATATAAAGAGATATTTTAAAGAAGCCATTGTGTTTACTCACTGACACGGTGGCTTTTTTGTTGATTACAGAAAGAGGATATGATATACTCTCCACAACAGGTGACAAGACACATGTAAACCACCAGAGGAGGGGCAAGCATATGAGTGGGGAATTAACAGAATTGCAATTGATAGAGGAAATAGAGAGGCTAAAAAAAGAAAAGAATGCTATTTTGCTAGCTCATAACTATCAGATACCTGAAATACAAAAAGTAGCCGATATAGTTGGCGATTCTTTAAAGCTAAGTCAAGAAGCAGCTAAGGCAGAAGCTCACATGATACTACTAAGTGGTGTACACTTTATGGCTGAGAGTGTGAAGATCTTATCGCCCCAGAAGAAGGTTATCTTACCGGTTGCTGATGCGGGGTGCCCTATGGCAGAAATGGTGGATGCTGAGAGGTTGAGAGAATTTAAAAGGGAATATCCTGGTGCACCAGTAGTATGTTATGTGAACTCATCGGCAGAAGTTAAGGCAGAAAGCCATATATGCTGTACTTCTTCGAATGCTGTCAGTGTTGTGAAAAGTTTAGATGCTGATAAAGTGCTATTTGTACCAGATAAAAATCTGGGGCATTATGTGCAAATGCAGATTCCTGAAAAAGAAATAATATCCTGGGAGGGTTTTTGTATAACGCATCATAGGGTTAAGACTAAAGCAATAGACACAGCAAAAAAACTTCATCCTGATGCACCAATTTTAGCTCATCCAGAGTGCGCACCTGAAGTAGTGCAAAGGGCTGATTTTGTAGGGAGTACTTCTCAAATCATAAGAAGAGCAGGGGAAATGGATAGCCAAAGCTTTATAATAGGTACGGAGATGGGAATATTGCACCAACTGGAGCAGAATAACCCCGAGAAGAAATTCTATTTACTTTCTGAGGATTTATATTGTTTAAATATGAAAAAGACAAACTTAAAGAGTATTTATAATGCACTTATGAAAGAGGAAAAAGAAATATTTGTCGATGAAGATATTCGTTTAGCGGCACTAGTAACATTGGAAAGAATGTTGAAAGTACAATGAAAATAACTAGACATAAGAATAAGAATAGTGATGTTGTAATTGTGGGTACAGGTATAGCGGGACTATTCATAGCTTTAAATATAGATAAGAAGTATAAAGTGACTCTGCTCTGCAAGGGAACACTTGACGAAAACAATAGTATTCTAGCCCAAGGGGGCATAGCTGCTTCTGTAAGTCCTCAAAATCATTACCAAGATACAATTAAAGCGGGAGGGTGTATCAATAGCAAGGAAGCTGTTAAAGTTCTAATTAACAACTCAATGTCAGCAGTAGAAAAGTTAATTAAATATGGTGTTGATTTTGATAGAGATGTTAAGGGGAGGTTGAAGTTTACCCGTGAAGGAGGGCATAGTGAAAAGAATATTCTTCATGTCAAGGATGCTACCGGCAGGGAAATAGTCCAAGCTTTACAAAAAAGAGTTGGAGAAAGAGAAAATATAGTTATCAAAGAAAACTGCTTTGCTGTTGACATTATTACAGTTGGAGGCAGAGCAAAAGCCGTTAAAGCTTTTGGTAGAGAAGGAGAAAAGGAAATTTATCAAGGTAAGGCTATCGTACTAGCCACAGGGGGGATTGGGGGAGTATATAAGAACACCTCCAATTTAGAGATGTTAACTGGTGACGGAATTGCTATGGCATATCGCGCTGGAGCTAAAATTGAAAACATGGAGTTTGTACAATTTCACCCTACTGTTTTATACGAACAACGAGAAGGGCAAAACTTTCTCATAACAGAAGCTGTTAGGGGAGAAGGTGGAATTTTAAGAAATATAAAAGGGAAAGAGTTTATGGGTAAATACCATCCTATGAAAGAGTTGGCTCCTAGGGATATTGTGGCTAGAAGTATATATAACGAGATGAAGGAGACCCACAGTTCCTATGTGTATTTAGATTTAACCCATAAAGCAGGAGATTTTGTAAAAGCGAGATTCCCTAATATATACAAATACTGTATTCATAAGGGTATTGATATTACTAAAGAATATATTCCTGTGGCTCCAAGCCAACATTATCTTATGGGGGGAATAGCTACTGATACAAGAGGGAGAACTAATATTGATGGTCTATATGCTTGCGGTGAATGCGCCAGTACTGGCGTTCACGGTAGCAATCGGCTGGCCAGTAATTCCTTGTTAGAGGCAATTGTATTTGGGGATAGAGTTGCAACTACAATAAATAAAAACTTGAAAAATTATCATATAAAAAAAAGTGTGGATATACCTTATAACACATTGTATAAAGAACAGCCCTTTGCTATCTGTGCGGAAGGTTTAGATTTTATAAAACAGAAAATAAAAGAGATGATGACACAACATGTTGCTATTGTGAGAAGTGATAATGAACTTAAAGAGGCTCTAAAAGAGATTAAGAAATTAAGCGAACAATTAGAGTCCCATCGTAAAGATAAAGTTTCCTATCTAGAAGTAGTTAGCTCTGTAACAATAGCAGGTTTGATTATTGAAGGTGCATTAAAAAGAAGTCAAAGCATTGGAGCTCACTATAAGGTTGGGTAAAGCAAGTAAGTTTGAAGGGGGAATTTTATGTACAACGCACTAGTGGTGAAAGATATTATAATGAATGCCTTAAAGGAAGACATGAATTATGGTGATGTGACAACTGACGCATTGATTGATGCAGAAATCAGGGGAAGAGCTGTAATTAGTGTGAAAGAAGACGGTATTATGGCGGGAATAGGTGTGGCTCAAGATGTTTTTACCATACTAGATAGTACAATAAACTTTACAGCTATAAAATCAGATGGAAATAAGATCAAGGCAGGGGAAGAAATAGCAATAATTGAGGGCAAAATTAATAGTTTGCTGAAGGCAGAAAGGCTGGCCTTGAATTTTTTACAGCGAATGTCTGGTATTGCCACAAAGGCAATGCAATACTCAGATGCTGTTAATGGGTTTGCAGTAAGGGTTGTAGATACTAGAAAAACAACACCTGGTCTTAGAGCCTTAGAAAAATATGCTGTGAGAGTAGGTGGTTGCTACAATCATAGGTATAATTTATCTGACGGAGTGTTAATAAAAGATAATCACATTAAAGCTGTAGGTGGAGTACTAGAGGCTATCTCTATGGTGAAAAACAGAATTCCACATCATATGAAAATTGAAATTGAAGTTGAAAATTTAGTTCAGCTGCAAGAAGCTCTAGATGCAGGTGCTGACGTGATAATGTTGGACAATATGGACTTGGAAATCATGAGAAGGGCAGTAGAAATAACATCAAAAAGAGCGCTCTTAGAGGCGTCAGGCAATATCACGCTAGAAACAGTAAAACAGGTTGCCCAGACTGGTGTAGATATTATCTCGGTGGGTGACTTAACTCATTCTATAAAAGCACTGGACATTAGCTTGAATATAGAAAGAAATACTTGATAATTTTCCAAAATATGATATTATATAAATAAGAATAATTATAATTTAATACGCTTTTCTAAACTCGAGGAGGCTTTTAGGCATCTGAGAGCAAGGAAAATGGACTCTTGGAACATTATTTAATGTGCCCTTTTCTGTGCTGTCAGAAAAGGGCTTTTTGTGTTTAGGGGGAGAGGGGGAATGGGAAGTGAGTTTAAATGAAACACCTAGAGCAAATAGGGTACACATAGCCTTTTTTGGGCGCCGCAATGCGGGTAAGTCTAGTTTGATTAATGCTGTTACTGGGCAGGAAATCGCACTGGTATCCTCGGTGAAGGGTACTACAGCTGATCCTGTGTATAAGCCTATGGAACTTTTACCAGTTGGGCCTGTAGTAATTATAGATACAGCGGGGTTAGATGACGTAGGAGAATTGGGTGAACTGCGCAAGCAAAAGACGCTAGAAGTATTACACAAAACAGATTTAGCTGTATTGGTTGTAGATGCGGAGATAGGTCTTACTCAGTTTGAAAGAGAGACAGCAGACATAATCAGAGGAAAAAAAATACCTGCAATTGGGGTGATAAACAAAACAGACAAGAAAAAGGTCTCTGGAACAACTGTAAAAGAGTATGGGGAGCAGTTAAATATGCCTATTGTGCTTGTTTCTGCCCTTAAAAGCCAGGGAGTAGAGGAGCTCAAGAAAGCAATTATAGATGTTTTACCTGAAGAAAAAGACAAGTTTAAGATAGTAGGTGATTTAATCTCACCTGGTGAAATGGCAGTCCTGGTAGTTCCTATCGATGGGGCTGCACCTAAAGGGCGCTTGATAATGCCTCAGCAGCAGACCATTAGAGATATTATGGATAATGGTGGGATGGCAGTTGTAGTTAAGGAGACGGGCCTAAAGCAAGCTCTAGGAAATTTAGCGCAAAAGCCCAAGCTGGTTATCACTGACTCACAAGTTTTCCAACAGGTGGCCAGGGATACACCGGATGATATCTTTCTCACGTCTTTTTCAATCCTTTTTGCCAGAAACAAAGGGGATTTAGGGGAATTGGTTAAGGGCGCAAGAACCATTAGTAGATTAAAAGATGGGGATAAGGTTTTAATTGCTGAAGCCTGTACCCATCATCGACAGCCTGAGGATATTGGGAGAGTGAAAATACCTAAATGGATTGAGCAGAAAACTGGTAAAGATATAATATTTGAGTTTTCTAATGGAGTAAGCTTTCCCGATAACCTGAGGGAATATGCCTTAGTAGTTCACTGTGGGGGATGTATGCTAAACAAAAAAGCCATGCATTATCGCATTGAACAGGCAGTGGCAGCACAAGTCCCCATAGTAAACTACGGTGTACTAATTGCCTATGTACAGGGAATCCTGGATAGAGCAATTGAGCCATTTTCTATTTCTTTTTAGAGACCGCGCTTTTAACATTGACGCCTGAAACGTTGCCTAGCTTGCCAGTTAAGCTGCCAATTTGGTCAGTAGTGCCATCCACAATAATGGACATGACGCTGATTCCTCGCTCGCGGTAGGGGATTCCCATTCGACCTATTATAATAGGAGCACTTTCGTGCAGGATGTCATTTATAATACTGGCCTTGTCAAGGTCTTCAACTATTATGCTTACAACACCTATACGCTTTTCCATAATTTATCGCCACCTTTTTAAAGTACTTTGGTCTTATTATAAAGAAAAAAAATAACTGTTACAACAAGTAGGGTTGTACAGAAGGGAGAATATCATGAAAAAACTAGGGGAAAGAGCAACATTTATTGATGATAATAGAATTGAGGGGCTTTTAGAACAGGGGAATAAGTGTAACAAGGAAGAGATTAGGAGAATTATAGCCAAGGGAAAAGAAGCTAAAGGACTTACCGTGGAAGAAGTAGCAGCACTTCTGCAAGTTACTGACTTAGATTTGGAACAAGAATTGTTTAAGGCTGCTGAGTCTGTGAAAAAGCAAATATACGGGAATAGGATGGTTATTTTTGCACCGCTATATATATCCAATTATTGCGTTAATCGATGTGAATACTGCGGATACAAGTGTACTAATTCATTTCCTAGAAAAAAACTGACAGATGAGGAAATTGTACGGGAAGTGGAGATAATTGAGAACCTGGGGCATAAGCGCATTGCTTTGGAGGCAGGTGAGGATGACAGGAACTGTCCCATTGAATACGTTCTGCACGCAATGGATGTAATCTATAATACGAAAAGCAAAAACGGGAGCATCAGGAGAATTAACGTAAATATTGCTGCCACTACGGTAGATAACTACAAAAAGGTTAAAGAAGCAGGAGTAGGAACTTATATCCTGTTTCAGGAAACATATCACAGGGAAACGTACAAAAAAATGCATCCTGCAGGCCCTAAAAGTGATTACGATTATCACACTACAGCTATGGATAGGGCTATGGAAGCGGGAATTGACGATGTGGGTATAGGAGCTCTCTTTGGTTTATACGATTATAAGTATGAAGTGATGGGCTTAATGCTACACACCTGTCAATTAGAGGAAAAGTTTGGAGTTGGGCCCCATACCATTTCAGTGCCACGACTGAAGAAAGCTATAGACGTTTCCTTAGAACAATACCCTCATCTTGTTACAGATGAAGAGTTTAAGCGAATAGTTGCAATCTTGCGTTTGGCAGTACCATATACAGGAATAATCCTGTCCACTCGAGAGGAGCCCAGGTTTAGAGAGGAAGTCTTTTCAGTGGGAGTATCTCAGATAAGTGCAGGTTCTTGTACCGGAGTAGGTGGATATAAGGAGAGTGAAGGGCAAGGGGGAATGCAATTTGAGGTTGCAGATAATCGAACGCCTAATCAAGTGATAAAATCCATGTGTAAACAAGGATACCTTCCCAGCTACTGCACAGCCTGTTACCGTATGGGGCGTACAGGAGATAGATTTATGCAATTTGCCAAGAGTGGCAAAATTCATGATCTGTGCTACCCAAATGCCATGATAACCTTTAAAGAGTACATGGAGGATTACGGAGATGAGGAACTAAAAGAGCTAGGTGAAGAAGTGATACAAGCTAATCTAAAAAATATCCCCAGTGAAAAAATGAGAGCCACCACAATAGATAGATTAGGGAAAGTAGCTATGGGAGAGCGAGATTTATATTTCTAGGTGATGGGGTGACAAAATTGTTAAAAGAATTACTAAGTAAGCTTAACGAACAAAATAATTTAACTTATGATGAAATTGTTTATATTATAAAACATTTGGATCAGGAAAGTGAGCAATTATTATTTCAGTATGCCAACGAGACTAGAAAGAAGCATTGTGGATTGTCGGTATACATGCGGGGGTTAATAGAATTTTCCAATTTTTGCAGGTGCAATTGCCATTATTGCGGATTGCGTGTGGACAATAAAAAGATTGAAAGATATCGCTTAAGTGAGGCGAAAATCATGGATTGCTGTGAAGTAGGCTATCAGTTAGGCTACCGGACCTTTGTACTTCAAAGCGGTGAGGACCCCTATTATACAAAAGCAGTTCTAGGTCAATTGATTAAAAAAATTAAAGATAGGTTTCCTGATGTGGCAATAACCTTATCTGTAGGGGAACGCAGTTTTGATGAATATAAGTATTTTTTCGATATGGGTGCTGATCGTTATCTATTGAGACATGAAACAGTCTCTCCAAAACTGTATGAAGAGCTTCATCAGGGCATGAAGTTAGAAAGGAGGAAAGAGTGTTTGGCAGCATTAAAGGAAATAGGCTACCAAGTGGGAGCGGGTTTTATGGTAGGGTTGCCTGGGGAGAGAGCGGAAGATTTAGCAGCAGACTTAGTATTTTTGAAGAAGCTTAATCCCCATATGGTGGGAATAGGACCTTTTATCCCTCACGAAGATACTCCTTTAGGCTATGCAACTGGGGGCACTATCGAACAGACATTAGTTATGATAGCCATGACTCGGTTGCTAATACCTGATGCTCTACTTCCATCAACCACTGCCATGGGATCCCTAGACCCCAAGGGTAGAGAAAAAGCCATCAAAGCAGGTGCAAATGTAGTTATGCCTAACTTGTCCCCTACAGATGTCAGGGCTAAATATGAACTGTACAAAAATAAAATTTGTTTAGAGGATGAGGCTGCTCACTGCAGACAGTGCATAGAGAAGAGGATCAACTCCACAGGCTTCAAGGTAAATATGAAGCGGGGGGATAGTCCGCGAAATATTGGTAATTAAGTAAATTTCAGTGACAGTGAAAAAAATGTCGATTACTGTGATTTTTATCATATTCATTAGAGGATTTTTTGTGTTAATAGCGAATATAGCTTAGTGATTAGACTTTATTTAGAAAAGTTATTATTTAATAGTTAGTATAAATGCAATCTACAAAGCCAGAAAATACATGCACTAAATATTCAGAAAATTATTTAAATTTATCAAAACCTGACTATTCATGAAATTAGTATTTAGTAAAATTTCATTTTGTTTAAGTAAACAGAATGAAATTTTGCGTGTTAAAATATATAATTAATATTTTAAAATATTGGAAATAGGAGGGATATCATGAAAAAAGGTAATGATTTCGAAAAGGAAAAAAGTGTAACTAGACGCCGGTTCTTGAAGATGATGTCATTAGCTGGTTTGACTGGTGCATCGGCATCCATGTCGGGCTGTCTCGTGAGAGACGAGCAAATTGGCGAAAGTGGTTGGATGCCAGAACAATACCAAAATGCAGGAACATTTCCTGTTCAGGCTAGAGGACGTATAGCAATAGATCCATTTAGCCCATCTTTGAGCAGAGATGACCAAAAATGTATTTTGTGTGGACAGTGTATTGAGGTCTGTAAAAACTCTCAAACTGTGTTTGGGCACTATGAGCTTCCAGTTAAAGACGATTTTATGTGTGTTAATTGTGGACAGTGTGCACTTTGGTGTCCAACAGCTTCAATTACTGAAAGGTCCTATATTGACGAGGTAAAGAAAGCTTTAGCTGATCCCAATAAGCATGTGATAGTACAAACTGCGCCTGCTACTAGAGTTGGTTTAGGTGAAGAGTTTGGCTTGCCGGCAGGGGCTTGGGTAGAAGGTCAACAGGTAGCAGCTTTGAAAGAATTAGGATTTGATGCAGTAATGGATACAAACTTTACTGCAGACTTGACGATTATGGAAGAGGGTAGTGAGTTAGTCGGAAGGATTAAAAATGGTGAGCTTGATAGATTGCCGCAGGTTACATCCTGTTGTCCAGGGTGGATTAAATTCTGTGAATATTATTACCCAGACTTAATCAAAAACCTTTCAACTGCAAAATCACCTCAGCAAATGTTTGGAACATTGGCAAAAACATATTATGCGAAGCATAAAGATATTGACCCAGAAAACATATACTCTGTATCTATTATGCCATGTACTGCAAAGAAATTTGAAGCATCTAGACCTGAGTTTAACACTGCGGGTGAGTACTGGGGTAATGAAGCTATACAGGATGTAGATGCGGTATTAACTACTAGAGAATTAGCACGCTTGGTTAAAGGGGAAGGCATTGATTTAACTGAACTTCCAGAAAAACAGTATGATTCTCTAATGGGTGAAGGATCAGGAGCAGCTTTAATATTTGGTAATACAGGTGGTGTAATGCAGGCTGCTATTAGATCAGCATACTTCTTGATAACTGGCCAGCCTTGTCCAGAAGCTGCATTTAATATTAAGCCACTTCAGAGCCTTGAGGGAGTGAAAGAGGCTAGTCTAGAGATACCAGGTGTTGGGCAGTTAAACATTGCTATTGTTCACAGCCTGAAAAACGCTAGAACTATCATGGATGCAGTTAGAAAGGGAGAAGCTCCTTACCACTTTATTGAAGTTATGGCTTGTGAAGGGGGTTGTATTTCTGGAGGAGGACAGCCTAGAACTGCAGTACCGCCTGCGGATCATGTGCGAGCTGAAAGAAATGCTATGTTGATGAAAAAGGATGCATCTTATGAGCTGCGTGAGAGCCATGAGAATAGTGAGATTTTACAAATTTATGAGAATTTCTTAGATCACCCAATGGGTGAAAAAGCATATAAGCTATTGCATACAAAGTATACACCTAGAGATGGTGCCTTTACTGCAAAGCGTTTGGTTTAAAAATAGATAAAATGGAGGTGTAATTCATGAGCAAGGGTGTATTAGTAGATATTACAAAATGTATCGGATGCGGCAGCTGTGTTGTTGCCTGTAAGCTATGGAACGAGCGTAAATTTGATGATAAAAACCCGGGTGTTGCGGAAACCCCCATATTAAATGACCATAACTGGACTACAGTTAGCCAAAAGCGAGTAGAAAAAGACGGAGAAGAAGTATGGCGCTTTACTAAGAAGCAATGTCTTCACTGCCTGCAGCCAGCCTGTAAAGTTGTTTGTTTCTCTAAGTCATTTAAAGTTACTGATGAAGGAGCAGTAGTATATAACCCTAAGCTATGTGTTGGTTGTCGTTATTGTATGCTATCCTGTCCTTTCGAGATACCAAAGTACGAGTGGGATAGAGTACTGCCTAATGTGGTAAAGTGTCAGATGTGTCACTCTAAGATAACTAATGGCGAGTCGCCGGCTTGTATTGGAGTTTGTCCTACAGATGCACTTGAATTTGGAGATAGAGAAGAGCTGTTGGCCAAAGCAAAAGCAAAAATTAAAGAGAATAACTCTTATGTAAATCATGTATATGGAGAAAAGGAAGCAGGCGGAACTAGTTGGATGTATATTTCCGATGTGCCCTTTGACAAGGTTGGTCTACCTACTAACATAACTCATAGACCAATTCCCAACTATGTTAAAGACTTTACTCAATGGGTGCCCCATATGTTTATTGGTGGCGGTGCACTGCTAGCGGGCCTATCATTTTACACTAAGCGTAGAAACAAACTAGAAGGCTCGAAAGATAATGACAAAGGGTAAGGAAATTAATAAAAAAATAAAATTGGGAGGTATATGAGATGGGTAGTGAGAAATGGAATTTTAGAATGACGCCGGTAAGAGTAACGCTCATATTATTACTTGTTATGGGTGTTGCTATGTGTATATTCCGTATGGCTACGGGCCTTGGGTATTCTACAAATCTAACTGATGCGTGGCCTTGGGGACTTTGGATTATAGTTGACCTAACTGCAGTAGCTCTAGCTGGTGCAGGATACAGTATGGCAGTATTAGCACATATTCTACATGTTAAAGATTTTATGCCACTAGCGCGACGGGGTTTATTGATTTCACTGTGCGGGTACATTTTTGTACTTCTTACTTTATTAATGGAAATCGGAAGATGGGATAATGCTTATCGTCCACTTATTTCTTGGGGAGCATCATCACCATTATTTGAGGTTTTTGTAGCGATTTCTATCTATATGATTATTCAAACCTTAGAGTTTGGAGAAGTAGTCACTGAAAAAGTGTTTAAACCATTAAACAAAGTTATCGCAGTAACATTACCAGTTGTATTTTTCTTAGGTGCTCTTATTCCTTTTGGACACCAAGCTTCCTTGGGTGCAGTTTACTTGGCAATGCCGACTAAGCTAGATCCACTTTGGTTTTCTAGTATGATGCCTTGGTTCTTCTTGATTACATCTTTTTATGTGGGTCCTGCAATGATTATGTTAGATGCTCTGTGGTCAAGTAAGGCTTATAAGCACAAATTGGATATGGGTCCATTAAAGAAATTGGCAAGAGTTGCTGGTTCCCTAATGGCAATTTACTTTGTGTGGAAGGTTATTGATCTATCAAGATTAGGTCACCTTCAAAATGCTTTTGCTGGCGGCTTCCAAGGTAATATGTTTTTAATCGAGATGCTTATAGGTGTACTAGTTCCAGCTATTATTTGCTTCACTCCTTGGATTTCTACTAGAGCGGGAATGCTATCATTCTCACTACTAGCAATCTTTGGAATTGCAATGAACAGATTTAATGTAGTTTATACAGGAATGGTAGATTCTCTAGGTGCAACCTATGTTCCAAACGTGGTAGAGTGGGGTATTACAATAGGACTTGTAGCCTTAGTAGCACTAATTTACTTATTTGTTGTAGAAAACTTCAA
Organism: Desulfitispora alkaliphila; assembly: GCF_050433185.1. Taxonomy (NCBI): domain Bacteria; kingdom Bacillati; phylum Bacillota; class Desulfitisporia; order Desulfitisporales; family Desulfitisporaceae; genus Desulfitispora; species Desulfitispora alkaliphila. Next base: position 4,483 of record NZ_JBNPXS010000033.1, on the reverse strand, counting down.
AATTTACGAGTACTCAGAGCAAGAGGCTGTGGAAGAACAAACTAGAACTTCTACTGCTAAAGAGATTCCAGCTTACAGCTCAAAATAAAAGCTCAATAAAGCCCTCTAGGCAGTTTGAAAACTGTTTAGGGGGCTTTGTTATAATAATTTTATGCACTTACATAAGTAGGAAAAGTATAAAGGATGGTGAAATATACTAGTATAGGGTTATAAGGATTATTGAAAAGGAGAATTTTAATGTGGATCTATTAGTGATATTAAGAGATTTAGTAATCTTGGTAGGCTTAGGACTTTTAGGTTGGGCGATATTTGCGTTTCTACGCTTACCAGTTCCGCCTTTATTAGGGGCCATAGTTGTAATTGGATCCCTTAGAGTTGCCGGTGTATCTTTGCCTGAAGCTCCAGGATTCATCTCACTTTTAGCTCAAGTTGTATTAGGTGTATATATTGGAGCTAAAATAAATAAACAGGTACTTGCCCAAATGAAAGAAATTGTTATACCTGGTCTAATAATTGTAGCATGGTCACTAGGTGTGGCATTTGGGTTAGGAGTATTATTGCATTATGTGACATATCTAGATTTATATACGGCTATCTTGGCATCTAGTATGGGTGGAATGCCAGAAATGACTGTCATAGCATTGGCCACGCATGCCCAGGTAGAAGTAGTAATATTAATGCAGTTATTTAGAATGATTATCACGGTAATAATTTTTCCCTTTATCCTAAAGCAAGTGGTTAATAAGGGTGATGAAATAGCAGAAACGGAAGCTGGAAGTGGTATTGATAATAAAACAGAAAAGAAGCTGGACTTTAAATTAATTGGATATTGGGTAGCTACCTTCGCTTTAGCTTTGGCTGGTAGTCTGATTTTTGAAACAATAGGAGTGCCTGCAGGAGCCATGGTTGGAGCCATGCTTGTAGTAGCTTTGGCCTCAGCGCGAGATCTTCCAATGCAAAAACCTTCAGCAAAAACATTTAAGTTTATGTTACTAGGAATAGGGGTTGTAGCTGCAAATAATATTAATCAAGAAACTATCCAGCATTTAATGACTGCAGAGATATTTCAAGTTGCAATTATATCAGCCGTAGTCCTTTTTATATCATCGATTTTTGTATCTTATTTAATCTACAGGATTACCGCTTGGGATTATACAACTTGTTTTTTGGCAGCGGCACCTGCGGGTTTTACGGTAATGACTATGTTAGCAGTTGAATATAATAGGGACCCGATGAGGGTATCTCTTTTGCACTTAAGTAGATTGATAGCCTTAAAGGCGTTTATCCCAATTATATTTATGTTTTTGATTAGTTAGTTGCAAACATCCAGGATGTTCGTGTAAAATTATGGTGAATAAATGACATAATGAGGTGAGCCCAAGTGAAAGAAAAAGTGATTATGTTTACCACAAAAACTTGACCAAAGTGCTATCCGGCGAAGGTGTACCTTCGAGAGCAGGGAATAGACTTTGAAGAAAAGGATGTGAACGAAAGTGTAGACGCGAGAAGACAGTTTTCTAGGCTGAGACTCCCCGGTGTCCCTTCTTTTCTAATAGGTGACCAAGTAGTAATAGGATTAGACAAAGAAAAGATATTAGAGCTATGTAAATAATAATGAAGGGAGCAGGATATGTACACTATTATTTTTGTACTAGTTGTAGCTGTAGTGATTTTGAGAATAAGAGATAACCAAAATATTAAGCAAAAAGAGGACCATGTAAATACAAATAGCTCGTCTGCTCATTATAAATCAGGATACGAAAAATTATTAGCAGCAAAAAAGAAATATCCAGATAACCCACAGGTGAATTTTGCCTCTACTCCCACAATGATGGCTGGACTTTTGGCATACTACGCTTTTGTTCACAACAGTGATGCCAAAGCTGCTGATATGGACGGAGCTTTACATCAGATGAATATGGCAGACTCGGCAGAAATGCAGATGCACATGGACAATATGTTAGCTGATCAAGATTTTTTAAATAAGCTCCATTATGACCAACAGTTTGCCCAAGATATTGAGATGAACATATCTGAACATACTTTTGATATAACTGAAATAAACCATACTGAGCTTATGGACACCACTGCTATGGATGAAGCTATGAAAATGGTCACACCTTTTGAACACGGAGGATATGACATGCACTGGGGGAATAGTTTTAACGAACCTAGCTTTACTGGAGAAGATAATCATCACGATTTCGATGACTTTAATGACCACCACGACGACTTTAATGACCACCACGACGACTTTCATGACCATAATGATTTTGGAGGACATGACTTCGGAGGACATAATCACTTTTAATTATTAGTGATATATTGGGGGAGTTATTAGATGGATTCTTTCGAAGAGGTGCGTCGTAAGGCCTTGGAGTTGCCTGGAGAAAGATACATAGCTGTGGTTAAACCGGAAGACATTGTAGTGTTAAAGGCTGTAAAAGAAGCTAAGGAGTTAGGATTGCCCTATATTAATAGGGAACGCTGCCAGCATTAGAGAACTAGCAGGGCAGGTCCGGGAATATGATTTATAAAGTCTTGGTCTATTTGGGGAATATCGAAGCTGCTGGAATAGTTGTTGGCGCTGCTGCTCCAATAGTGCTAACGTCTAAAACGGCGATTAAAAAACGAGGCAACCTAAAATTTAGGTCACCTCGTCTTTTTTTAAAATTTAGTTCAGCTCATTTTTTATAATTTCCCAAATTTCTTTACGCTCGAAACCACGACGCCATGAAGCAATACCTGCTAAGTCATACTTATTAGCTAACTGCACCCTTTTGCTAATAGACTTTTCATTTTCTAACCAAACTTTATAGGTAGAGTTTCCATCAGTCCATTGAGCATAATCTTGACCGCTGTTTTCGTCATAAGTAACTGTAGCACCATTCTCCTTTATAAGGCGTTCGGCTGCTTCCATTGAAAGAGCTCGTGAAGATACGCTGATTGATCCATCGGGCTGCTTTTCCTCTTGCCAAACACGAGTGTAAAAGGGGATTCCCAAGAGCACTTTTTCACTGGGGACTTGCTCTAGAACACCTACAAGGCCTCTTTCTACCCAAGGTAGGCTGGCTACAGAACCTGCTTGAGGACTAGTTGCCCAGTGCTCATCGTATGTCATTACAGCCATGTAATCAACTATTTCCCCTAGTGCAGTCCTATCGTAGATACGGGACCAATTATCGCTGGTTGACCTGATTGTTACGTCGATGGAAACAGTAAGCCCTTGCTCGTGCATTAAAGGGGTCATTTCTCGTACAAATTGGGTTAATAAGTCTCGATCTTTTAAATGCATGTTTTCAAAGTCGATGTTAATTCCATCTAAGTTGTAGAGTTCAGCTAATACTAAAAGCTGATTAATTACTTTCTTTCTCTTTTTTGTACTGCTCAAAACCTCATGGGTTAAATCTCGATCAAATTTGTTTGTAATAAGGCCCCATACTTGATACCCATTATGGTGAGCCCATTTTACGTAAGCCTTATCAGCGTTATTTTCTATATTCCCGTCAGAATCTTTGAGATGAAACCAAGTAGGTGAAACTACATTAACTCCAGGAATATATGCAATATCAGCAGGGTTAGCAGTTCTTCTATTTACGTACTCCCAAGTTAAATTAATTTTTTCCCCCATAGGTTTCCAAGCTGCCCGTTCTTTAGGATGGGGATATTCCACAATCTCAGCTCCTTTAAAGTGAACGCCATTTTTGTGTATGTATCCAACTAGACCATTGTTTGTTTGCACCTGATAGTAATCCTGGCGTTCTCCCAATATAGTTAAAGTACTGCCAGTGGCAATCTTATCAATGCGAGGTGAACGAACTGAGGGGGTGCTCCTCAGAATTGCATCACTGTCTTTAACTGTGCCGAGAGCTCTAGGTTCTAATAAATCCCTTACGACTATTCGTTTGGTTTCCTCATCTACTGTTAGTTCAATCTGATAAAGGTCTTTTAAGAAATTTATGGGGACAAAGGGGGTGCTCTCAACTACTTCTAGAGTGGCGTTGATTTCCACTGGCTCCCTGTTAATATATGCAGTTAGATTGTCCGTAGCCATAGAAACTTTTTTATCAGCAGTAGTAATAATGACTATCTCTTCTTCCTCATCCCAGTAAAGGTTTGGATCTATGTATTTTTGGATAAAATCTGCTCCTAGAAGAACTTGATTTTTATGTACTATTGCCTGGTTAGAATAAAGCTTATCCCCATAAACTACTTGCCACTCTTTTCCGTAATAGGGGATTGTTTTTAAACCAGGATAGAAGTATAAGCTGACAAAACTAATAATGATGATTAGAAATGTTGCTAAAACAAAACAACTACTTTTTTTAAATCTGTTTTTTTTCTTTATACTGCGCCTTGTTTCAGGAACAGCAGTTTCCATGTAATATTCCTCCTTCTATAAAGTTAATATTTCTCTTTAATACTCACTCATTCTCAGTATTTCATTATCACCTAACAGTGGGTCAGCCTCAGGAACTGGATA